>JBGSYU010000687.1:0-5875 GCA_041750715.1 Lacipirellula sp. | reverse complement strand
AGGTCGACGCGCTGGCGGACGACCTGACGCTGTTCACCGACGCCGACAGCGAGCGGCTGCCTGCTTGGGAGAGCGATGCGGGCGCTAGGCTCGTCTATGACGAAACCTTCGGGACAAGGCAACGGCTGCTGAAGCGCTTTCTCGTGGACGAGTCTCTCCGAGACTCGCCGCCGGTCTCGGAGAGACCGGCCCACGTGCCGCGGATCGTCGTCACGTCGATCCAATCCCTCCTCCAACCGCTGCCCAGTCGCGAAGAGCTGGCCGCCGCGACGGAGACGATCGCCATCGGCGAAACGCTCGATCTCGACGCCTTCACCCACTGGCTCGCCGAGCGCGGCTGCCACGGCACGACCGCCGTCGAACAACCCGGCGAGTTTTCCTTGCGCGGCGGGATCCTCGACGTGTTCCCCCCGGACGCGATCGATCCGCTGCGCATCGAGCTGTTCGACGAAGAAGTCGAATCGATCCGCACGTTCGACGTCGCCACGCAGCGCAGCTTGGAAAGCCTCGCCACGGCGGACGTGACGGTGTTGGACCTGAGCGCCAAGTTCCGCACTTCGTTCACCAGTTACTTGCCGGAGCGCAGTTGGTTCGTGCTGGTCGAGCCGACCGACCTGGAAGAGGAAGGCCGGCATTTTCATCGGCGGCTGGAACATCCTGAGGATTATTTTGCAACTTCGACGGTGCTTCGCGAGGCGTACAAATTTCCTTCGGTCACCGCGTCGGGCGTGCCGGCCGGTTCGTATGAGACGACGGCGCACTTGCAGTTCGAATCGGTCGAGCAATTCAGCGGGGACGTAAGCCGCGTGCGCACCGAACTGGAATCTGCGGCCGCGGGGCAGCAGGTTTATTTGGTGTGCGATACGGATGCCGAGGTGGAGCGCCTGGGCGAAGTTTTTGGTGGGACCACGCTGATGCAAGAAGGGCGACTGCACTTTGCACGTGGCCGCTTAGCTCATGGGTTTCGTATGCTAAATAGCCCGGCCACCCTGGCCGGAAGTCCGCCCAGGATGGCCGGGCTATCTGACGCGCGTGGCGTTATTCTCATTAGCGCGGCGGAGCTGTTTCATCGCATCGAGCTCGCTCGCCCCGCGCAGCGCCCCACCGGTCGCGCGATCGACAGTTTCCTTCAGCTTCGCGAAGGCGACCTGGTGGTCCATCTCGCCCACGGCATCGGCCGCTACCGCGGGCTGAAGCTGATCGATAAGGACGACCGCGCCGAGGAGCACCTGGAGATCGAGTATGCCGAGGGGACGCGAATTTTCGTCCCCACGAGCAAGATCGAGCTGGTGCAAAAGTACGTCGGCGGGCGGAAGGCGAAGCCGACGCTCGCCAAAATCGGCGGCACGGCCTGGCTGCGGCAGAAGAAGGCTGCGGAGCGGGCCGTTGAAGATCTTGCGGTGGACATGCTGCAATTGCAGGCGGCGCGCGAGGCTCGCCCGGGGATCGCATTCCCCGGCGACACGCCTTGGCAGCAAGAATTCGACGCGGCGTTTCCGTATCAGGAAACGCCCGACCAGCTTTCGGCGATCGCGTCGATTAAGGCCGACATGCAGCAGCCTAAGCCGATGGACCGGCTGCTGTGCGGCGACGTCGGCTTCGGCAAAACCGAGTTGGCGATCCGCGCCGCGTTCAAGGCGATCGACGCCGGCTATCAGGTCGCCGTGTTGGTGCCGACGACAATCCTCGCCGAGCAGCATTGCCGCACGTTCACGCAGCGGATGGCCGAGTTCCCGTTTAGCATTGCCGCCGTCTCCCGCTTCTGCACGGCGAAGGAAGAGCGCAAGATTCTCGAAGGTACGGCGGGCGGCAGCATCGATCTGCTCATCGGCACGCACCGCCTCGCCTCACCCGACGTGCAGTTCCAGAACTTGGGGCTGGTGATCATCGATGAAGAACAGCGATTTGGCGTTGCCGTGAAGGAACGGCTCAAAGCGCTCCGCGCCAGCGTCGACGTGCTCACGATGACGGCGACGCCCATTCCGCGCACCCTGCACATGTCGCTACTGGGGGTGCGCAGCATTTCCAATCTGGAGACGGCGCCGAAGGATCGGCTCGCCGTCGAAACCCGCATCGCCCGGTTCGACGACGCCCTCATCCGTCACGCGATCCTCCGCGAGCTGAACCGCGACGGGCAGATTTACTTCGTTCACAACCGCGTTCACGACATCAAGAAGGTCGAGCAAGAGCTAGCGCGGATCGTTCCCGAGGCTCGCATCGGCATTGGCCACGGGCAGCTCAGCGAGAACGAGCTGGAAGAGGTGATGCTCGGCTTCGTGCGGCACGAGTTCGACATTCTGCTGGCCACGACTATCGTCGAAAGCGGGCTGGATATTCCCAATGCCAACACCATTTTCATCGACGACGCCGACCGCTACGGCCTGGCCGACCTGCACCAATTGCGAGGGAGGGTCGGGCGGTACAAACACCGGGCGTACTGCTATCTGCTGGTCGACCAGAAGCGGCATCTGTCTGCCGAGGCCGCCCGCCGCTTGCGGGCCATCGAAGAATTCAGCCAAATGGGCGCCGGCTTCGCGCTGGCCATGCGGGATTTGGAACTTCGCGGCGCCGGCAACCTGTTGGGCACACAGCAGAGCGGCCACATCGCCGCGGTGGGCTACGAACTGTACTGCGCATTGCTGGAAAAAACGGTCCGCGAACTGAAGCAGCTCCCGCCGCGGGACTCGGTCGACGTGTCGATCGACCTGCCGGTCGCCGCGTTCTTCCCCGAGCGCTATCTGCCGGACATGCGAACCAAGATCGACCTCTACCGCCGCCTGGCTCGCATCGCCGGCGAAGCGGAGCTGGACGATTTTCGTACGGAGCTGATCGATCGGTTCGGCGAGTTGCCGCCGCCGGTCGAGCAGCTCATCGAGATGGCGCGCTTGCGGATTTGGGCGCATCGCCGCAAGGTGGAAGCGGTGCATTTGGAAGGCAAATACGCCGTGCTCACTTGCTCCAGCCTGCCGGAGCTAAAGCGCCTGGTCGATCGCAGCGAAGGCAAGCTTCGTATCGCTGACGCCCGCAGCGCCTACTTGCCGCTAGACGCGCTGGTCGCCGATCCCGAAGCGGTGCTGGCACGCCTAAAATCCCTCTTGCGGCCCGACCCCCACGGCGCCTAGAATCCCGCCGCTTCAGCGTGGGCGCGCGTTCTGTCATGCTTTAGGGTGGCACGCCCTGAGCCCTTTGCGAAGGGCGTAGTTGCGCCGGCACGCGGCAACCACGCCCTTTGGAGTACCCCAGGGCGTGCCACCTAACCGACTTATCACTTTTCAAGAGCGACGGCGTGCGGCAATTACTAAGCTACTGCTTGCTCTGCGGATTGCTTTCGCTCGCCTTTGCGCCATACCTTGCCCACGCCCAATCCTCCTTCGATTCCCCGCCGCTGCCCGCCGCAAGCGCCCCCGCCTCTGCCGTCCGCGGCCTTCAAGATCCTTTTCAAACCGCAAACATCCCCGGCGGCCCGCTCGGCGTCGGCGCCCCCCCTGCCACGTTCATCGCCCCCGGAAGCATCGCCGCCCCTGAAGCCGCCGCTCCGGTCTCTGCCGAAGTCATTCCCACCGACGCCCGGCCCATCGAAGGCAGCGAGATCGTCGCCCGCGTCGAAGATCACGTCATCCTCGCCAGCGACGTGCTGTGGCAGGTCAATCAGATGATTGCCATGAGCGTCGCCCAAAGCGGCCAACCCGTTCCGCCGGAAGAACTGCCCAAAGTCCAGCAACTGCTCATGCGGCGGATGGTGATTCAGCTTATCGATACGAAGCTGCTGTTCGCCGACTTCCGCCGCACCGTTCCTCCGGAGAACATCGAAACCGTCAACAAGAGTATCGCGGGCCCGTTCGAGGAAGTTGAAATTCCCAAGCTCGTCAAAATGTACGGGGTGAAGGATCGCACGGAGCTCGAAGCCGCGCTCAAACCAAGCGGCGCTTCCCTCAAAGCCGTGCAGCAACAATTCACCGAGAAGACCGTCGCCGGCGAATGGCTCCGCCAGCGGATGCCCAAACCGAAGACGATCACCCACGACGAGATGCTGGCTTACTACCAAGATCACGTGAAAGAGTATGAGTTCCCTTCTCAAGTCCGTTACGAAGAGCTTGCGGTGCGCTTCGATCGCGCCGGCGGCCGCGAAGCCGCCTGGCAGTCACTGGCCGACATGGGCAACGAAGTGTGGGGCAAGGTCGTCGCCAATCCGACCCTTCGCGGCCCGGTGTTCGCCGAAACCGCCAAGGCCAAGTCCCACGGCTTCACCGCCGCCGACGGCGGCGTTCACGACTGGACGACGCTGGGCGCGCTCAAGTGCGAAGCGCTCAACGAAGCGCTCGCCACGCTCGAACTGGGCCAGCTCAGCCCCGGCATCGAAAGCGAAACCGGCTATCACATCGTCCGCGTGTTGGAGCGAAAGACGGCCGGACGCACGCCTTTCACCGAAGCGCAAGCCAAAATCCGCGAAACGCTCGAAGCGGAGCAGAAGGCAGCGCTGCTCGGCGCCGAACTAGCGCAAATTCGCAAACAGGCGCGCGTCTGGACCCTCTGGGACGGCGACCTCAACGGCGACCGCCTGGTCCAAGCCCTCGGCGGCAAGCAGAAGCGCTAGTGACGCAAGTCCCTGCCGATGCATTGGCGTTAGCCGCGACGCGGTAGCGGGGCGTGTTTGCGGGCCAGCGCTCGGCTACCGCCTCGCGGCTAATTAAATCGCGGTAATTGACTGAATTGTCATGCCTCTCCGCACTATGCGGCGATTGAATCTGCGCGCCCCCGCCGCTAGACTTCATCTCTTTCTGCCCGCGCATTCGTCCACGCCCGCAAAAGGACCGCCTCGATGTCTGAGGTCGCTAAGCTAATTACCGCCGACGGCAAAGAACTCGAACTGCCCGTCGTCGAGGGCACGGAGCAAGAGCGCGCCATCGACATCAGCAAGCTGCTTAGCTCCGCCGACCTCATCACTCTCGACGAGGGCTACGTCAATACCGGCGCCTGCACTAGCGCCATTACCTTTCTCGACGGCGATCGCGGCATCCTCCGTTACCGCGGCTACCCCATCGAGCAGCTTGCCGCGGGGTGCGACTTCCTCGAGGTGGCCCACCTGCTAATCTACGGCGAGCTACCCACGCAATCGCAGTTCGACCAGTTCAGCAGCACGCTGCGCCGCCATACGTTGCTGCACGAGGACATGCGGCTGTTCTACGACGGCTTTCCGCGCGACGCCCACCCGATGGCCATTCTCTCCTCGGCCGTCGGCGCCATGTCCACCTTCTACCAGGACGCGCTCGACCCGCACGACCAGCAGCAGGTCGACGTCTCGATCCATCGCCTGCTCGCCAAGCTGCCCACCATCGCGGCCTTCGCCCACAAGAAGTCTGTCGGTCAGCCTTACATCTACCCCAAGAACGACCGCTCGTACTGCGAGAACTTCTTGCGGATGATGTTCGCCGTGCCGAGCGAAGACTACGAAGTCGATAAGGACTTCGTCGACGCGCTGAATCTGCTGCTGATCGTCCATGCCGACCACGAGCAGAATTGCAGCACCTCGACGGTCCGGATGGTCGGCTCGTCGCTGGCGAACCTGTTCGCTTCCGTTTCCGCCGGCATCAGCGCCCTGTGGGGTCCGCTGCACGGCGGCGCCAACGAAGCCTGCGTCCAGATGCTCGAGCAAATCCGACGCGACGGCTCGAACGTCAAGAAGTACGTCGACATGGCGAAGGACAAGAACAACAACTTCCGCCTGATGGGGTTCGGCCACCGCGTTTACAAGAACTTCGACCCGCGGGCCAAGATCATCAAGGCCGCGTGCCACCGCATTTTGCAGAAGCAGCACATCAACGACCCCATCTTCGACATCGCGTTGCAGCTTGAAGAAGTCGCGCTGAACGACGAT
>JBGSYU010000686.1:0-10830 GCA_041750715.1 Lacipirellula sp. | reverse complement strand
GATCCGGCGGCTGCGGCGCCGCCCGCCGAAGCGGTGGCCGCTCCAGCCGCTGAGGCGCCGAAATAGGCTCGCGCCGCGATTACTTACTGGTGCGTTTCGCGTAGTCGTCTGTGTTCCACGCGGCCTGATTGTGAGCACTCGATCCACCCCGAGGGATCGTGAGCGTCTCCCAATTCGGCCCAGCCCAATGGCGCGCCAGGAGCACGACCTGGCCGACATGGTAACATGAATGAGCGAGCGATCGCTGGACGGCCAGCGGCACGCTGTGGGCCTCGCCGCGGATAACCACCGTCCGGCCCGCGTCGGCGGGCGTTAACTCTTCGAGCGACGTGAACACGGCGTTCCAAGCGAGATTCCATGCATCGAGCAACACCGCTCGGTTCGCCCCGCGGTCGATGAACTCGTCATCCCGATCACGGGAGGGCTTCTCGCCGTCGGTCGTGAGAAACTCGGTCCACCGCGACCGCAGGTTCCCCGCGATATGTTGGACGATCACGGCGATCGAGTTGGTCTCGGCGTCGAGCGCTTGGTGCAGCGCCTCGTCGCCGATCTGAGCCATGGCCCGCTCGGCCAGCCGTTGGTGGTATCGAAAGCCCAACACGGCCGCGTCCCGCCAGGCCATGTCGAGTGAGTTTGGCAGGTCCATTTCGTGCTCCGCTGTGGACGGGGTCGGGAGTCTTTTGCGACTGGGGACTCTGTTGGCCAGGAAGGCTCCCAGTCGCAAAAGACTCCCGACCCCCTTCGGCCTCCCGTGCGATCTTCCGTTGCCCGAGAGCCCGCATTACACTCTACACCAATCGCTCTTCCCACCTTTTCGGCTTGAAATAAGCGGCCGTCCATTTCACGGGTTTGCCCCCGCCAGATTTATCGCTCTACGAGGAGATTGCCTTGTACGCCATCCGCACCCGCCTCTCGATCATGATGTTTCTGCAGTATTTCGTCTGGGGGGCGTGGTTCGTCACGCTCGGCACCTATTTGAAAAGTGCCGTGGACGACGGCGGCCAGCGAATGTTTTCCGATGCGTTTATCGGCGACGCTTACGGGACGGCGGCGATTGCCGCCATGATCGCTCCCTTCTTCGTAGGGATGATTGCGGATCGGTTCTTCTCCACAGAGCGCATTCTGTGCGTCCTCCATCTGGTTGGCGCCGGAGTGCTTTATGCCATTTCCGACACCGTTGAAGGTCCGGCCATGTACACGCTCCTGATCGCGTACTTTCTTTGCTACATGCCGACGCTAGCGCTCACGAATTCTATTTCCTTCCATCACCTCCAAGATTCGGGCAAGCAGTTTCCATTGATCCGCGTACTCGGAACCATTGGTTGGATCGTCGCCGGTCTGGTCGTGGGCTGGCTCTGGCCGCAAGTAACCGGCAAGTCCATTGAGGCCACCAGCGTGCCCATGAAGATCGCTCTGTGCGCGCAGGCGCTCCTCGGCGTTTACTGCTTGGTCCTCCCGCACACGCCTCCGGCCAAGACCGAAGGGCCGGTCTCGATAGGCGCCGTACTTGGGTTCGACGCGCTGGCGCTGATGAAGCAGTGGTCCTTCGCCGTGTTTGTCATCGGGTCGTTTCTGATCTGTATACCGCTACAGTTCTATTACACGTTTACGAATCCATTCCTTAACGAAATCGGCGTCGAGGCCGCCGCCGCGAAGCAGACCTACGGGCAAATGTCCGAGATCTTCTTCATGGTGCTCATGCCGATGTTCTTCGTGAGGCTGGGCGTCAAATGGATGTTGCTCGTGGGCATGCTGTGCTGGGCTGTTCGCTACGTGCTGTTCGCTTTTGGCGACGCCGGTTCGGGAATGTGGATGATCTACATTGGCATCCTCTTGCACGGAATCTGCTACGACTTTTTCTTCGTCACCGGGCAGATTTACGTGGACGAGAAGGCTCCGAGAAACGTCCGCGCCGCCGCGCAAGGATTCATCGCATTTGTGACGCTAGGTTTGGGCCTATTCGTCGGCTCGCTCGTTTCGGGTCGCGTGGTTGAGCGATTCGCGACCCCCGACGCATCGGTCGGGCACGATTGGAGAACGATTTGGCTGATTCCGGCAGCGATGGCCGGCGTCGTCCTTGTGGCATTCGGCCTGCTGTTCCACGAGAAGGGCGAGCCGAACGACGACGCAACGTAATCAATGCTAGCAAATGGTTGCAAAGCGGGATCAAATAGCCCGCGGCGCAAGCCGCTGGGTTCTCCTCGTGCCAACAAAAAAAGGCCGCTCGCACCGCATTCCACGGTGCAAACGGCTGTTGTCGAAGGTCAGGCTTTCTAGCCTGACAGCACGCAATTCAGGCTGGAAAGCCTGACCTACAAGAGGCGCCGGTGGGAGTCGAACCCACGATGACGGATTTGCAATCCGTTGCCTTAGCCACTTGGCCACGGCGCCGTACAAAATGTCCAGTCGGACTCCTGAAAGCTAAGAAATCGGCCCGAGGCGGTCAAGTGCATGTCTTTTGCGGGTTAGGCGGCTTTGGCAAACCTCGCTGCCCCTAGCGGCCACGCGGGGGCGCGCGTCATACCACCGTTCGATTGCAGTCGGACACCACCGCGGTTCGATTCTTACCGGCGTCGCGTCGTCCTGACCGGAGGGAAGGATCTTTCGAGGATTCCAGATTCTTCGCTGCGCTCAGAATGACGAATCGGCGCTCGTTGCACGCTCATGCCCTGTAGGAGACTTCCCGCGATGCTTCAGCGCCACTTTGCCGTCGCCGCCCGCCGCCGCCGCATGTTAGACGCCCTCGTCGGCCGAATCGCCGAGACGAGCGTCGAGGCCATTTGCCAGCTCGTGCGGGAGCGCGTCGAGTCAATGAGCCTCTGCGAAGCCCGCGGCTACGTCCGGGCCCGCGCCGCCGGCGAAATTCGCCGTCAGGCCCGCGTGGCGTTCTCCCAGCAACCCGGCGTCGACCCAGCTTGGGAGCCGCTGGTCATCCTGCGAGCCACGGAGCGAGTCGCCCCGCTCGCACTGCGACAGCTCTCGGCCCTCCGCCGCGAAGCCGTCCCAACCCATCGACGCGCCGCTTAACATAGCTCCCCGCCGCTAAAACAGATATTGACCCGCGCATGGACGCCACTGACTATCCGTCGCTAGCGCGGCTCGCATTTTTTAACGCGCAACTCGCCCTCCACAACCGTCAGGTTGAAAGCGTCGTCGACGCACAGCTCGACGAAGTCGAACGCCTGTTCCGCGCCGCCGCCCAGCGCGACTGGGACGCCGTGCTGCGACTCAGCGAGCAACTGGCCGGTCAGCCTGCACCGAAGGACCGTGCCGACAAGGCGGTGGTTCGCTCGGCGCGCAAAGTTTTCGCAGCGCTCAAGCGAGATCCGTCCGGCGTCAAAGCGACGGTAAAGCTCGGCGAGCTGCTCATGGCCTGCCGCGAGTCGCAGCGGCGACGGGGCGCCGATCACAACTCGTGAACGCCTCGGCGCGGTCGCCATTCGGACTGGTCGCTTAAGCGACCAGTCCGTAGCGAAGTCCGTAGCGAAGTAGGTTCAGCCGCGGCGCACCGCTTCGCTCAAAAATCCCGCACGTCGCGCTCGCCAATTCGTCACCGCGTGTAAATCACTACGGGGCGGCTATTGGCATACCACGCGAACGGCCGTCTCCCCGGATGCTGCCACGCCGAGCCGTAACTCGTGGTGAAAGGCATCGTCGCCGCCGTCGGTCGGCTGTTGGAGAAACCGTACCATCGCATCGCTTCCAGCCGGGCCATCCGCTGAGCGCCGCGCGAGATGGCTTTCTCACGGGCGAGCGACTGTTTCTCCGCCCGTGGGGTAGGAGAGCGGTACCACGATTCCTCGCTCGCCGGAGCAACGGGTTCCGCCGGCGTCTCGCCGAACTCCTGCGCGGACGAGCGCATCGGGCCGATCGTGGAAAGGGCCGCCGCCGTCGCGATCGCCATGCCCAAGATGCGAATGGTATTCATACTGGCCGCGCGCCTCAGGGGGAAGAATTCGAGCATGTGGACGAACTACCCTTAGAACGACGACCGCAGGGCGACGTTATGTCGGGCCCGCGAAAGCTCCGTTCGCCAAAGTATTTTTCGGTTGCCGAGCCGCGACGCGCTCAGACCGATCAACGCCCAAGCGTCGGATAGGCGCGGCAACTCTTCCGGTTGGCGAAGCTAAGTGGACTTTAGGGGCCGAAATGGTGAATTCGGCCGATCGCCCCCAATTGATTCCACCTTGGCGGATTGATAGGCTGTTCTCTGGAGCCGGTCTCCAGGCGCCTTCGTTTCGATTTATGGGCTGATTTTTCAGCGCGTCGAAGCGTGGACGCAATTGCCGGTTATACTTACGCGGGAACGTCGTTGTCGGCGTTTCAAAAGGCGGCGCTTCCATCCACTTGAAACTAGGAGGACTCACGCATGAGTCGAATCGCACTACTGCTACTGGCCCTTTGTTTGACATTGGGCACCACCATCGGCTGCAAAGAAGAAGGGGCCACGACGACCCCGACGACGACCGATACCGATTCTCCCGAAGGCGACATGGACGCCGATGGCGATGCCAACAAGACGGACGCCGACGAGGACGACCCCATGGTGAAGTAAGTGATCTCCGCAAGCCCTGATGCTTGCGTTTAAGATTAGTGAACGAAAGAGGGACGACCGAAAGGGTCGTCCCTCTTTGTTTGCTGACAGGCGTGTCATTCTGAGCGGAGCGAAGAATCTGGCGCCTAAAGTGAGGCTAGATTCTTCGCTCCGCTCAGAATGACGGTTGGTGCTGCCAAGTTAGCGCCGACTTCACGCATTGCGCTTCGGGCGCGGCACGCGTCCCCTGCCGCCGCGTCCGCGCTTGCCGCCTTTGGCGTCCTTCACCGAATCGACGCTCTCGCCGATCGAGGCGCGCATCCGCTCAATGCGATCGCGGATCGCCGCCGCTCGTTCAAATTCCAGATTGTCCGCCGCGGCCAGCATCTCCGCCTCAAGCTCCGCCAGATACTCCTCGGTAACGTACTGCGTCTCTTCGGTGCGGCCGACGGCGGCGTTCGCCTGGGCGTGGGCCGAGGCCACCGACTCGATGCCCCGGTGGATCGCCTTTTTAATCGTCTCGGGCGTAATGCCGTGCTTCTCGTTGTAAATCTGCTGAAGTGCGCGTCGTCGCTCGGTCTCGTCCATGGCTCGCTGCATCGAGTCGGTCACCCGGTCCGCGTACAGAATGACCTTGGCGTTCACATTGCGGGCGGCGCGGCCAATGGTTTGCATCAACGAAGTTTCGCTCCGCAAGAATCCCTCCTTGTCGGCGTCGAGAATCGCCACCAGCGACACCTCCGGCAAGTCGAGCCCCTCGCGGAGTAGGTTGATCCCCACCAACGCCTCGAAGCGTCCGGCCCGCAAATCGCGCAGTAGTTCCACCCGCTCGAACGCGTCCAGCTCGCTGTGCAGCCATTTGCACAGGATGCCCTGTTCGGCGAAGTAGTTCGCCAAATCCTCCGCGAGCCGCTTGGTCAGCGTCGTCACCAGCGTTCGCTCGCCGGCCGCCGCCCGGGCGCGGATCTCATCCAACAGGTGCGGCACCTGCCCGCGGGCCGGCACGATGTGAATGACCGGGTCGAGAAGTCCCGTCGGCCGCACGACCTGCTCGACGACTTCCCCGCCCGTTTGCCCTAATTCGTACTTGCCCGGCGTCGCCGAAACGTAAATCGCGCTGCCCGCGCGCTCCCGCCACTCGTCGAATTTCAGCGGGCGATTGTCCAGTGCGCTGGGAAGTCGGAAACCATGCTCGACCAACGTTTCCTTACGACTGCGATCGCCGGCGTACATGGCGCCAATTTGCGGCACGGTCGCATGCGATTCGTCGACGAACAGCAAATAGTCCTTCGGAAAAAAGTCGAACAACGTCGACGGCGCCACCCCCGCCGCCCGCCCGGAGAGCGGCCGGCTGTAATTCTCGATCCCCGGGCAGTAGCCCACTTCCATCATCATCTCGATGTCGAACCGCGTGCGGGCGTTCAGGCGCTGGGCTTCCAGCATCTTGCCATGCTCGCGAAACTTTTCGAGCTGATCCGACAGTTCCTTGCGAATCGAGTCGACCGCGTTGTGAATCCGCTCCTCCGGCAGCACGAAGTGCTTGGCCGGGTAAATGTACATCTGCTCTAGCGAGTCGACCGCCTCGCCGCTCACCGGGTTGATGATCGACAGCCGTTCGATCTCGTCGCCCCAGAATTCGATGCGGTACGCGAATTCCTCGTACGACGGCCAAATCTCGACGCAATCTCCGCGGACGCGAAACTTGCCGCGGGCCGGGTCGGCGTCGTTACGGTCGTACTGGATATCGACCAGTCGCGTCAGCACGTCGTCGCGGTCGACCTGCTGGCCCACCCGCAGCCCGACCATCATCGCCTTGTAATCCTCCGGCGAACCAAGGCCGTAAATGCACGACACGCTGGCCACCACGATCACGTCCCGCCGGCTCACCAGCGAGCTGGTCGTCGCCAGGCGCATGCGGTCAATTTCCTCGTTGATGGATGCGTCCTTCTCGATGTAAATATCCCGCTGCGGAATGTAGGCCTCGGGCTGGTAGTAGTCGTAGTAGCTGACGAAGTAGCTCACCGCGTTGTGCGGAAAGAACTCCTTAAACTCCGAATAGAGTTGGGCCGCGAGCGTCTTGTTGTGGGAGAGCACCAGCGCCGGCCGCTGGAGCTCTTGGATGACGTTGGCCATCGTGTACGTCTTGCCGGAGCCGGTGACGCCCATGAGCACCTGCTCGCGGCGACCTTCATTCAGGCCGCGCACCAGCGACGCGATCGCCGCAGGCTGATCTCCGGCCGGTTTGAACGGCGCTTCCAATCGAAATTCCACGCATTCTCCAGTACTGCCGCTGGCGGCTTAGCGCCGAACCATCTCGCTCTCATCGGGGATGGGTAATAAATACGGCCGAATGCGCTCCAAAGTTCGCGGCCCAATCCCGCCGACGCGAGACAAATCTTCCAGTTCGCGGAATGCGCCGTTTTGCTCGCGCTCCTCAATCAACCGCTGGGCCAGCGTTGGCCCGATACCGGGAAGCTGGATCAGCTCCGGCCAATCGGCGCGATTGACGTCGACCTGAAATTTCGCCACCAACGGCGGCACCCGGTCGACGTCGACCACCCCGCCCCGCGGCCCGCCATGCCGCCACCAGCCGGCGGCCAGCAACGCCAGTGCCCCCGCCGCCAACACTGCCACGGCTTGCTGATCGCGCGGCCGCAGAAAGTTATTCGGCGGTTTCGGCTCGGACGCAGAGTTCATCGCAAACTGGCGGTCGTAGACGTTCGGGCGCCAAGCGCGGTACAAACCGGTAAGTATAGCGGAATGTCGCACAATATATTCCGCCGCATTCCAAACTTCATTTAGCTCCGCCGCTTGCGGCGGGGACTGCGGAGCAAGCTCCGCGGCTAAATTCGCCGTTTTGAAATCAATTCCACATTGGGGGATCCCGTGCCTCGCGACTTCCGCCAAACCCAGTGGGACGACGCCACCGACGAGGATTGCCGGCAACTGATCCGCCTGGCCGTCCGCGAAGACTTGGAGCGGCAGCAAGATTGGACCACGCTGGCGCTTGTGCCAGAGGATCGAAAGGGCGCCGCCGAGATCGTCGCGCGCCAGGCAGGAGTCGTCGCGGGGATACCGGTGCTTGCCGTTGCCATTGAAGAAATGGCGTTGCAACTAGATCTCAAGGTTAACGCCGAAGAGGGACAGGCGATCGAAGCCGGCGCCCGTCTCGCTCGGCTTGAAGGCAGCGTCCGCGATTTGCTCACCGGCGAGCGAATTCTGCTCAACTTCCTCGGCCGACTGATGGGCATCGCGACGCTCGTTCACGAGTATGTCGAACGAGTCCACGGCACGGGCGCACGCATCTACGACACCCGCAAGACGACCCCCGGCTGGCGACGCCTCGAAAAATATGCCGTCCACTGCGGCGGCGCCCATAACCACCGGATGGGACTCTACGACGCCATTCTGATTAAGGACAATCACCTGGCCCAGTTCGCCGCGCCCGGCCAACCGTCGGGCGAAGTCGCCGCCGCCGCCGTGCGGCAGGCGAAGCGGTTCGTTAAGGAACTGGCAGCGACAGGGCTTGCCGAGGCGGCCCCCATCGTCGAAATCGAAGTCGACGCCATCGACCAATTGAAAGCGGTGCTTCCCGAACGGCCCGACGTCGTGCTGCTCGACAACATGTCGCTCAAAGCTATGTACGAAGCCGTCGTCCTAAGAAATGCCATCGCCCCGGAGATCGAACTGGAAGCCTCCGGCGGCGTGCGTCTCGACACCGTCCGGGCCATCGCCGAAACCGGCGTCGATCGTATCAGCGTGGGCGCCCTTACCCACGGGGCCCACTCGCTCGACGTGGGCCTGGACTGGCCGGCCTGAACGGCTAACGGGGTCGGCTCAACCGCTAAAACCGAAAATCTTTCCGTTTTCCGGTTATTTTGTTGACAGGCCCGCCAGGCGTGAATAATCTGAAACTGTGCCGGCCGTCTGCCTGCACATGCGTCGTTTCGTATATCTACATCGTTTTGACAGGGTTGCGGACCTCATGAACATTCGATCGGCGGCGAGTCGCATAGACTCGGCTGCTGTCCGAACAGGCATCGAAAAGCCTGGGTCCGCTTCACCTTCTTATCGAACGATGAAAAGCCCTCCGATTTAGCTATTTTTCCGGGCTTTTTTCGCTAGAACGGTCCTGCGGTTTATCGCGTGCTAAATCCGCCGCTTGCGGCTTAGCATACGAAGTCATTGGACACGCAACCTACTCCGTGCAGCTCGGCCCCTCACATCGGCGCGTATCTAGCGATGCGCGCTTCGAGGAAACTTCCGTCGACGCGGTCGACGCGCAAGCTCGCCGATTGAATGCGGCCACGACGGTAACGTCCGTCGCGGCCATCATCAGACCCGCTCCTCCGTCACATCCATGCACCGGAGTGATTCGTCACTGCTACGGCACTGCATCGCAGCGCCGGTGCAGTGGAGCGGGGAGAACTTTCAATGCTACGAGTCTTTGAGCAGGTCATTTGCCGCCGAATTCTGTTTATGGCGAGCCTCGCCGCCTTCGCACTGAGCCTCGCGGCGAGCGAGCAGGCCACAGCCGTTCCTCCCTCGCCGGTCGGTTATAACCTCCAGATTTCCCCGTACGCCCGCGTGCTGGACGCAGTCGGAGAGACGTGGTTCAACGATGTGCTAATGGAAGAGTCGTGCGACAATCCGCACCTCCGCATCCGCGCCCGCAACAAGCCGGCCCTGATGATTACCAACGACGACACGTCCGATGCGCCCATCACTTCCTTTTCGATGACCATCAACTCGGGCCCGTACCTGTTCGGCAACGGCGACTTCGCGACGGACAACTTCAACGGGTTCATCAAGGACACGATTTACAACGACCCCGGCGTGACCATCACCGGCAGCTCGATCACCAATGGCGGCAAGACGCTTAACGTCAACTTCAGCGGGCTCGACGCCGGCAGGAAGGTGATCTTCAACATCGACCTCGACGCCGAAGACATGGGTATGTTCCCGTTCCCCGACTATCGAAACGTCCTCTTCGGCGCTCCGACGGTCGTTAACGGGGAGCCCTCCGATCCAGCGTCGTACCTGGCGACGTTTACTGACTTCGGCAGCCCTGCGCCCAATACGGCGACACTCGGCGGTACGTTCGAGCAGATGCAAGACGCGCCGACGTTTATGAACGACCACGTTCGTCCTTATAATGCGATGGACGGGCTTGAGATCACCGTCGTGACGCCGCAAGTTCCCGAACCGGCGACCATTGCGCTGGCAGTCGTTGGGATTGCAACGCTGGCGGCCCGGCGCCGCGCTCGACGGGCGGCCTAGCCCGGTCCTCCCGTACTCGCTAATTAGCCCCACCGATCGCAGCGGGACCATCCACCTTAAATCAGGGCCCGCTCGCAACGGGCCCTGCTTCTTTGGAGCGCCCTCCCCGTCGGCTGTCGCAAGTCTCAAGTCGCCAGAACCGATTGTAGCGGTTTTAGCGTCTTTTCCCGCCGCAGCGATTCTGACGAATCCGCCGAAAAAATGGAAAGTACCGGTCGTGCGGCGTCCGATTAACCCCAGTGGGTAGCTGTCGGCAAAGGTGAAGCCTGGGCGCACCCGCGTCAGTCTTCAGCCGCCATTGCCGACGGCGACGTCCTCGGAACTCGTCCGACCCGGGCCGATCCATGCCCGACACGAACTTTACAGGGGGATTGGGGGATGAAACTTAGAATTTGGGGAACTGCTGCGCTTGCAGCGTTTCTGGTGGCGTCGTCGGCGACTGCGTTGCGCGCCCAAAGCGAAGAAGAGATCACGCCTTCGGAGTCGTCGGCCGAGATGGATTTCTCGCAGATGGGTTCGGACGAAATGATCCACGATATGGATCAGTCCGAGTACCAGTCGGAATACCAATCCTACGGCGCCTGCGAAACGTGTCCCACCGGCGGTTGCGAGTCCGGTCGCGGCGGCTTGATCGGGCAAATGTCCGGCGGTCGCAACGTGCAACTCATCGCCGGAGCCGAGTACATCTACGCCCAGGCCACGTTCAGCGAAGCCTTGGCCTTCGTCTCGCAAGACGCCGTCAACGGCGTCGACACGTTCAACCAAATCGACTTCGACTACAATTCGTCGTACAGCTTCTACGGCGGGCTTTACCTGCCCGACTGCGGCGGCGCGGTGATCTTCGATTACACCCGCCTGACGAGCGACGGCGACTACGCTGGCGACGAGTCGGCGTTCGTGAATAACTTCGGCCCGTTCGAAATCGACGGCATGATCCGAGGAAATGCCAGCGTGGCGCTCAATTCGTACGACTTGGCCTTCTCGAAAACCATTCCGCTGGGTTGCCTGCTCTCGGG
>JBGSYU010000685.1:0-1504 GCA_041750715.1 Lacipirellula sp. | reverse complement strand
CCGAGCTTAGCTACGGATCGAAGCTGCTCGACGACAGCGGCTGGATCGGCGGCAACCTCTTCCTGCGCCGTCAGCCGGGGCATATCGCCCGCGCCGAAGACGACTACGGCGCCGCGATCCGCTTCACGCTCGGCTTTTAGGTTCAGGGGGTCAGGCGGCGGGCCTGCTCTCGCCCCGCCGCAGCCGTGGGGTCAGCTTCCCGACGCCTGAGCGATAGCGCACATATTCGTCGCCGTAATGGCCGACCATGTCACGCTCCTCGTAGCGGATTCCGATCAGCATATAGACCGACATTCCGGCGGCCAGCAGCAGGTGCCCGTAGCTCATCACCGGAGTCGCCCAGAAGGCGAGGAAGAAGCCGCTGTAGATCGGGTGGGCGACCCACTTGTAGAACATGGGCTGGCGAAGCTGCGGTGGACGCATTTCTTGCCCGCGGACATGAACCCAGGCCTGCTGCAGCCCGAACAGCTCGAAATGATTGAGCAGGAAGGTGCTGATGAGGACGATCAGCCAGCCGGCGAAGAACGCGGCCAACAGCGGCAACTCGAGCGCCGTCCCGCGTGCGTCCCAGACCGTCCCGTCGATGGGCCGCCAAAACGCGAACAGGATGATCAAAGCAAGGCTGGCCAGCAGCACGTAGACGCTGCGCTCGGCCGGCGGCGGCACGATGCGCGTCCACGCCCGCTTGAACCCCTGGCGCGCCATGACGCTGTGCTGGATGCCGAACAAAGCGATCAGCACGATATTGATGACCAATGCCGCCGCGACCGGCGCCTCGGGCCCGCGGTCGACGGTCAGCGGCACGAACGGCGCGTTGCCGACGAAGCAGATAAGGTACAGGAAGGTCGCGAAAAACACCGCATAAGCGGCGATCGCAAACAGAAGCGTAGCTGCACGTGACATGCCGATTCCCCCTTTCGGCTGTGAGTGTTACGGTCCGCGGCCGGTCTGGTACTCGACGATGGTCATTGGAACTTCGCAGCCGTTCACCGTTCGGTACACCGCTTTGTAGCCGACGGCCGGCGGCAGCTCGGCGAGCTTTCTCGGAACGACCGGATCGCCGCGAAACATCGAGCCCTTGCCGGCAAAGTGACGGGTTGTACGGGGACAGTTGATCGCGGCCGTCAAATCCGGTTTTTCGACCGCTGGAGCGGGCGCTGGACCGGCCGTCGCCGCCGGCGTGGACAACGCCAGAACAAGTAGGATTGCAGCAACACGCATCGGCGGCTCTCCTGTCACTCGGCAGGATAGCAGTTCCGGCTTAAATGGTGAAGCTTTCGCCGCAGCCGCAGGCGCCCTTGGCGTTGGGGTTGTCGAAAACGAACCCCGCCGCGAAATCGTCTTCGACCCAGTCCATGGTCGATCCAATCAGGTACAGCACCGACCCGCCATCGACATAGAAATTGCCGCCTGGGGTTGCGATCCTCTCGTCGAACGGGACCTCTTCGGTCACGTAATCGACCGAGTAGGCGAGGCCCGAACAGCCGCGGCGCGGAGTCGACAG
>JBGSYU010000684.1:0-2448 GCA_041750715.1 Lacipirellula sp. | reverse complement strand
ACGTGGTTGGACTGGCTTAGGTCGACGATGCCCACGACCGGCCTCGTTCCGCGGACAATGTAGTTCTGGACGCCGGCCACGTTCGCATGGGCCCCGTAACCGCTAACGCCGGGTGACCAATAGTTCTCCAACACCTGGGCGTGTCGCGTGGGCGCCAGCTCGAGGAAGAGTTGATCGTGGTAGGTTTCCGGCGGGTCGAGCAGCGTTAATTGCGCCGTGCAGCCCAGGTCTTGCAAGCAGACGGCGGCTTGCGCGGCGGCGATCGTCCCCAGGCTATGCCCGATGATATGCGTGCGGCCGGGGTCGACGCCGCGGGCCCGCAGGGCAGCGGCCATCATGCGGCCTTGCTGTTTGCCGACGCGGAGCGGTTCGTCGTTAAATGGCGAAATACGTACGCCGTTCCAATCCCAGCTCAGCAGATTGTAGCTATCGCCGCAGCGGCGCTTGATCGCTTGGGCGCCGGCAAGGCCGAAGGTGGTGTGAATCTTGTTCGGCAGCGGGTTCCAGCCGTGCGTGATGACGATCGTCGGCTTTGAGGGGTCGATCGGGTCGCACGCACGAGCGTTGCAGGAATAGTTCAGTAGCACGCCCATGCGGCCATTGCCGCCTTTTTGGAGGACGGCGGTGTTGAGCCCGCAGCCGGTCGCTAAGCCGCAAGCGGCGAGCGCCAGCGCTAGGAAGTAAGTGCGGGGTCGCATCCTTGCGTACCTGGCAAGCTGTTCGGCTTGCGCCGATTGTGGGGCGGGAGTTTGCGCTCTGCGCAAACTTGCGGGGCGGCGGCGCGCGTCGGGAAGATCGAGCGCCTGCTGAGGTATCGGTTTGCGGCGGTCGGTTCATAGAAGTTCTTTTGCATAGGCGAGGCAGTTCGGCACGTCGATGGGCGATGTTGGTCACGCGGGCGTGCCCCAGTCGGAAGTGAATTCCTTTTTGCATTTGGGGCAGCGAACGGCCACGCCTAGGAAGCGGTGCGATACGTCTTTGTCGTGGTTGCAATGGGTACAGGCGATGAGAAAGCGGAGCGACGGGTCGGCAAGGCGGGCGAGTATGGCGGGTGGGCACTGCGCGAATTCGACGTCTTCGGCATTGAGCGAGACCAGTTGCTCGACGGAGAGTTCGGCCACTTCGGCGATGCGGTTGGCCTGCCGGCGCAGCGCGTGCTCGAACAGGTTGCGCACCGTGCGGCCGTTGCCGAAGTGTTCGTCGCGATTTTCATGCAGCCAGGTGAGGCCGAGGATTATTTTGGCGCGGGTGATGGAGTCGAGGCGGTAATGGTTCTTGTTGCACATTTGCGAGAAGATGCAAGCCAGCTCCATGGGGTTATAGTCGGCGAAGTCGAGATCGCGGCTGAAGCGGGAGGAGAGGCCGGGGTTGGACTGGAGCAGCTCCTCCATCTCGGCGGGGTAGCCGGCGAGGATGACGACGAGTCGATTGCGGTCGTCCTCCATGCGCTTGAGCAAGGTTTGCACGGCTTCGTGGCCGTAGGGGTCGTCGCCTTCGGCATGAATGAGCGTATAGGCTTCGTCGATGAACAGGACCCCGTCGAGGGCTTCGTCGATTTTCTTGTGGCTTTTGGGTCCGGTTTGACCGGCGTATTCGGCGACCAGGCCGCTGCGATCGGTTTCGACGAGGTGGCCGCGCTTCAGCACGCCCATGGCGCCGAAGACTTTGCCGACGATGCGGGCGACGGACGTTTTTCCAGTGCCGGGGTTGCCGCCGAAGACCATGTGCAGGCTCAGCGGCGTGGCGGGCAGTCCCTTCTTGGTGCGTTGCGCTTGCACCTTGAGGAAGTTGGCCAAGGTGCGGACTTCGGCTTTGACGTTGGCGAGGCCGATGAGCAGGTCGAGCTCGGCGAGGGACTCGGTTAGGGTTGGGGAAGGTGGGGTGGAGACCGCCATGCGCCCAGTCGCCGCGGCGACCTCGCCTGGGCGGGTCAGGAGTTGGTCGGCGGTTTTAAAGATTTTTTCGACGGCTTTCTCGGTGGCCTGGTCGGCGGCGGCGTGCTCGGCGGGTTCGTCGATGGGGATGGGTCGGAGGTGGCGGTGAAGCTCTTCCTGGATGGACTTGATGCTGGCGATTTCGACTTCCTTGATCGCGCCGTCGGACCGCGCTACGAGGTGGGCAAGGCGGGTGACGAGCGATTCAAGCTCGCCGACGCGGTTGCGTAGGGGGGCGATCTCGTCGAAGGGGCGAAACAGGGCGTACCACTTTAGCTTCATCGCCTTATCGGCCATCTCGACGATTGCTTCGCGCAGCTTGGCGCCTTCGAGCTGCCGCTGCCAGAGGTGCTGGATGAGCGACTCCGCAAGCGTCTGCTCGTTCTTGCTGAACGCCCGATCGCACTGGCCGACGGTGACGAATATTTTCACCAGCAACGCGCCGTGGAGTTCGTCCATGAGCTGGACGAACTGGACTGGTGTGCGTTTGATTCGATGGCCCTGCTCACGCATG
>JBGSYU010000683.1:0-3446 GCA_041750715.1 Lacipirellula sp. | reverse complement strand
CCTGCCCCGCCGCACCGCGCGCGGACAGCAGTTACCGCCGAGGATCGCCGCGAGGCGGCAGAGGGCCCGCATGCGGCGCTGCACGCGAAGCTACAGCGATTGCGGCAGCCGGGCGATTCGCCGTCTCCCTAGGGCAGGTCGGCGTGGTATTCTTCGTACTGGCGTGACGGTGGCCTGGCGAAGAACGCTAAGCCGCGAGCGGCGTCTTTTTGCTTCCAGGCGGTTTCCTCATGTCGCATCGCAATCTTCTTCTGCTGTTCGCCGCGGCTGTCGTTTCCTATGCCTGCTATGTGCGCGCCGAACAGAATCCGTATGCTCGGCATGTAGCGGCGGGGTTTTCGGTGATCGACGGTTGGGCGCTCGAAGAGGCGCCGGATGAGGAACTGTTCAACGGCGCCATGCACGGCATGGTGTCGGTGCTGCACGATCACGGCGATCGGCATTCGGAGTTTGTCGACGCGAAGAAGCAAGCGGCGTTTAGCGAGGAATACGAGCAAGAGTTCGGCGGCGTCGGCATTCGATTGCGACTGCTGGGCGAGCCCAAACTGCCGACGGTCATCGGCTTGCCCGAACCAGGCACGCCGGCGGCGGAGGCGGACATTCGCCTGGGGGATCGCGTAGAAGCGGTCGACGGCAATGCGACGGCGGGACTCAATTTAGAAGACGTGACCGCCATGGTTCGCGGGCCGGTCGGCGAGTCCGTCACGCTCTCCATGGTGCGTCCGGGCGCGGGCCAAGCGCATGTCGTGAAGATCGTGCGGGCGATCATCAACGTCGAATCGGTCCTCGGCGACGTTCGCAAACCAGACGGCGGCTGGAATTTTCTCCTGCGCGAGGATCCGCGGATCGGGTACGTGCGCATCCGCATGTTCGGCGATAAGACGGCGGCTGAGCTTGCAGCGGCGGTGGCTGAGCTGAGTAAGCAGCCGCTTGCCGGGTTGATTATCGACGTTCGCGATGACGCGGGCGGTTCGCTCGACGCGGCGGTGCAGATCTGCGACCTGTTCCTGCGCGCGGGGCGGCCGATCGTCACGACCCGCGATCGGGACGAGCTAGTGCGTGACCAGTTCGTTTCGACGGGCGCCGGCCAGTACGTCGACTTGCCGCTGGTGGTGCTCGTGGATCGCAATAGCGCCAGCGCCAGTGAGATCGTGGCGGCGTGCTTGCAGGACTACGACCGGGCGACGGTCATCGGCGAGCGGTCGTACGGCAAGGGCACGGTGCAGCGGCTCATCGAGATCGAATCGGGACGCAGCCTGCTCAAGCTCACCACGGCCACCTACTGGCGGCCGAGCGGGAAGAACATTCACAAGATGCCTGAGGATGACGAAACCGACGAATGGGGCGTCACGCCGGACGCGGGATTTGACGTGACGCTTACCGACGATGCGTACGAGCTGTGGCGGAATTATCGGTTGCGGCGGGACCTCGTCGGCGAAGGGATTGATCCGAGTTTGGCGGCAGAATTAAGTCGGCAGGACGGCGAGATTCCGGCAGGCTTTCGGGACCAGGCGCTGGAGCAGGCGATTGAATACTTGGAGGATGTTCGCAAATAGCCGAGCCATCCTGGCTCGGTGCGTGGGGCGAAGAGAGCGGCCGGCCAGGTCTCCGCAAGCGACTCGCCGAGGCGAGATGGTCGGCCTATCTAAATTTGCCCAGTCGCTACGTCTTTCGGCTGCTTGCAAACGGGGTTGTACAAACTTCCTCCGGGATCGGGGGCCGTGGCGCCTGCGGATGCCCTGGATATTGCCGATCGGCTTCTAAAGGGTTCGCTGTTAAGCAGTTACGGCATCTGCTTTCAGTGCTGCCGGGCGTGCCGCGCGCTTTGGCATGAGGCGTGCATTTCTTGCGTGCCGCTGGACATGGGTCTAGCCGCCTTGTCAAAGAAATCTCATCACCTTCGCGGCCGCTTGGCGGCGCCGCGACACGAGAAAGGAATTTCGCGATGGTCGCCCCTAATAAAACACGACGGCTCGTTTGCACGGTGGTCCGTGTTGCAGAAGCCCCGAGGACGAGCGAACGGTTTGTGCGCAAGCCCAGCACCCTGGTGCCGTGGGCCGATCCCTACATTGCCGGGCTGGTCCGCCGGCTGCAGAGCGAGGTGAGGATGGAGCGGGCCGCACTGGCCGAGGCGGCGTCGCATCGCCAACAGCCGGCCGCCGTCGACATGTTCGATGGTCGCGGCGCGGCCTCGTGGTTGAGCGATTCGCTCGTGGCCGATTTAGATCCGCCGGCGCCGTTTGGAGATAAGGATTGGGATTGGTCGGATCAGCCGCGGTGGACGGTCGATGGGGAACCGGCGGCGGAGTGAAGCGCGGCAAACGTCATCCTGAGCGGAGCGAAGGATCTAGCGTGACTCTAGATTCTTCGCTTCGCTCAGAATGACTTACACGAGCAAGGTAAGATCAGGATGATCGCTAACTGGACGAATGGAGTCGCGATGCTGACGTTCTTGGCGGCGTGTTTCTTGCGGGCGGCGCACCGGTCTCTTACGCGAGGACGTGCGGAGGAAGTACGGCGGAGGTGGCGAGGGCGCGTAGCTCCGCGGCAATGAAGAACGAGCCGGTAATGCAGATCAACTCGTTGGCGGCGGCGCCGCGACGGGCGAGTTCCCAAGCTACGGTGGGCTGTTTGCAGGCTTGGATGTGCGCGGCATCGGCAAGACGGCCCAGTTCGGTAAGCTCCTCGCGGCACCAGACCGCGATCTGCTCGACCGGCACGGCGCGCGGATTCTCTTGAAATTCGGTCGCGATGATCCGTTGAAAGTGCGGCAGTAACACGCGAAGCATGCCAGGGGCGTCTTTGTCCTTCGACGCGGCGAATAGCAGGATTCGATTCTGCGGCGCAAAGCTCTCGCGGAGCGAATCGACCAGCGCGGCGACCGACGCCACGTTGTGGGCCACGTCGAGCACGACAGTCGGCTTCCGGCCGATGACTTCGATACGCCCGGGAAGCGTGGCTTCTGCCAGTCCGGTTCGCATGGCGTCGGTGGAAATTAGCCATCCCTGTCGGCGCAGTTCCAGCGCCGTCGCCAACGCCAGTGCAGCGTTGGCGGCTTGATGGCGGCCGAGCATTCGCAGCTTGGCCTGGCGAAGCTCGAACGTTTCGTCGAAGGGGACGGGGTCGGGAGTCTTTTGCGCCCGGGGAGCTTCTCGGCTTGTAACGCCACCAGTCGCAAAAGACTCCCGACCCCTTTCGGCTTGACGAGCGCGGAAGTCGAGCTCGCCGGCCGCGGCGTGGGCGTCGACCTCGTGCGGCGGGCGGTAGGCGAAGTCGAAATCTCGCGGCGCCTCGATGACGCGAGCGCCGTGGTTGCGGGCCATTTCTAGCAGCACGGCGTGGGCGTCGGCGTCCGTCGAACCCAAGATGAGCGGCACGCCCGGCTTGATGATGCCGCCTTTCTCGGCGGCGATTTTCGCGGTGGTGTCGCCAAGCTGCCGGGTGTG
>JBGSYU010000682.1:0-1869 GCA_041750715.1 Lacipirellula sp. | reverse complement strand
CGCGCGACCGGCGCCGACTTTGGCATCGGCGTCGCCGCCTTCCCCGCGGAGGTCGATCGGCCCGACGCGCACGTTTGCGTTTCGATCGCCACGCCCGAGCGGACTCGCCGGCTGCGTTTCGGCACGGCGGCCCATCCCGCTATTCGTCAAGCGAGAGCCGCCAAGCAAGCGCTGAACGCACTACGGCTCACGCTGCTCACCGGCGAAAACCACGATTCGTAAAACATCCGCGATCCGCCAAACCGTGAGCGTATAATTGACTGATGCATAAGCTCCGACTCGCCGCCGCCGCTCTCAACCAGACGCCCATGGATTGGGAGGGCAACCGCGACCGAATTCTCGCCGCCCTCGCCGCGGCCCGTGACGCCGACGCATCGGTGCTCTGCCTGCCGGAACTCTGCATCAGCGGCTATGGGTGCGAAGATCACTTTTTCTCGACCGGCGTGCAAGAGACCACGCTCGAAATGCTCGCCGAGATCATGCCGGCCACCCGCGGCATGGCCGTCGCGTTGGGGTTGCCGGTGATGGTCAATCGCGGGCTGTACAACGCGGCGGCGATGCTCTGCGACGGCGACCTGATGGGCCTCACCCTCAAACAGCATCTGGCTGGCGACGGGCTGCACTACGAACCACGCTGGTTCCGAAAATGGCCTCCAGCCGCCGTGGAGCGGATTGAACTCTTCGGCCGCGAAGTGCCGGTCGGCGATTTGCTGTACAACTGCGGCGGCGTTCGCATCGGCATCGAAATCTGCCGCGACGCTTGGGTCGCCGATCGCCCCGGCTCGCGGCTCTCCGCCGGCGGCGCCGATATCCTACTGAACCCCACCGCCAGCCATTTCGCCTTCGGCAAGCAGGACGTCCGCCGCCGTTTGGTGCTCGAAGGCTCGCGTCAGTTCGACGTTAGCTTTGCCTTCGCAAATCTGCTGGGCAACGAATCCGGCCGAGCGATTTTCGATGGCGGCACTCACATCGCCAGCAGCGGCGTGATGCTCGCCGAGGGACCGCGGCTCTCGTTCGCCGACCACGTTCTGACGTGCGCCGACGTCGACGTCGACGCCACGCGTCGCAAGAAGGCGTCCTCGAGCGAGCCCAGCCTGCCGCCGCAATCGTATGGCGGTGAGACGGTACGCTCGAAGTTCAAGCTGCCCGCTCCAAAGTCGCCCTGCCCTGCCGCCGCGCCGTCGCCGTGGGATAGCTCGCCGCCGCCTAGGATGGAGGAATTCGCCCGCGCGACACCGCTGGCGCTGTTCGACTATCTGCGCAAGAGCCGCGCTGGCGGCACGGTCATCTCACTCAGCGGCGGCGCCGATTCGTCGGCGGTGGCGACCATCGTCTGGTTAATGGTGAAACTGGCCGTGGGCGAGCTGGGGCGCGAAGCGTTCGCCAAACGGCTTCCGCAAATCGCTGCACTCGACGCCACGACGAGCGACGAAGCGGCCGTCGCCCGGCTACTCACCTGCGTCTACCAATCAACTCGAAACAGCAGCGACGCCACCCACGACGCCGCGGCCGCGGTCGCCAAGGCCATCGGCGCCGAATTTGTCGATTGGAATATCGACAAGCTGGTGGACGGCTACGTCACCACCGTATCCCGAGCCGTCGGCCGCGAGCTGACGTGGGACCGCGACGACGCCGCGCTTCAAAATATCCAGGCGCGTGCCCGCGGCCCCGCAGCCTGGCTGCTCGCCAATCTGCGCAACGCGCTGCTGCTGGTCACCAGCAACCGCAGCGAGGCCGCGGTCGGTTACGCCACCATGGACGGCGACACTTGCGGCGGCCTCGCGCCAATCGCCGGCGTCGACAAGGCGTTCTTGCTCCAGTGGCTTGCGTGGATGGAACACGTCGGCCCGTTGGGCGTCGGCCCGCTCG
>JBGSYU010000681.1:0-2352 GCA_041750715.1 Lacipirellula sp. | reverse complement strand
GTTCGCCGGCGTCGGCGGAGGCGGGTTCGGCAGCGTCGGCAACCTTGGAAATTTCGGCGGATTCGGCGGCCAAGGAGCGCAATTCGGCGTTGGCGGCGGGTTCACGGGCGGTGCTGGCGCGCAGGGCGCCGGCGGCTACATCGGCCTGTTGCAAAATCAACAAACGATTCGCAATCAGCGGTCGAACGTGGCGGCGCTACGCGACAGCTATGAGCAGTTGCAGGCCTCGTACGACGCCGGCCGCATTGACCGCTTCCAGGTCGATCTGGCGCGGCAGGCGCTGTACAACGCGCAGAGCCAGCTCCTCACCGCGCAGGCGCTCTACAATACCACGCTCGATAATTTCAAGATTAATCTGGGGTTGCCGCCCGAGCTTGAAGTGCGGATTACCGATCCGTTTTTGGATCGGTTTAACCTGCTCGATCCGCAGTTGGAATCCGTCGAAGCTCGCGTCACGCAAACGCTGGGCGGACTTCGTGAATTGCGGCAGCGGTCGCAAGAAGAAGCGGCGCCCATTGTCACCGGCGACCCCGCGTTCGATCGACGGTTTGAGCAGTTGTTGGACGAGGCGTCCGGTTTGCAGGCTACCGCCGCGGAACGCCTGGCCGCCGTGGAAGCCGACTTGCGGGCGTTGGATGAAGCGGTTCCGCAGCGCCGGATCAATCTGGAGCGATTGGCCGCTCGCGATGAAGTCGAAGAAGCCAAGATCGACGCGAAGCTATTTAGCGTGGCCGAGCTCGATGCGCGAGTCGTGAGGCGGCGACAAGAATTCGAAACGCTAAAGTCGCAGCTCGACGCCGTCTGGGCGCGGCTGGACGCGATGGAGCAAGACGATCGAGTGAACGTCGACGCGTTGCTGCCGGCGATGATCGAAACATTGAGCGATCTGTCGGGGCGGCTACTGGAACTATCGCTGGCGCAGGCGGCGGCGAGATTGGATGCGATTTCGTTCGATCCGGTCGATCTCAGCGACGAGGAGGCGCTGCTGATCGCCAGCGCGTATCGCCGCGACTGGCAGAACGCGCGGGCCGCGCTGGTCGACTCGTGGCGGCTCATCTACTTTAATGCCAATGCGCTGATGAGCGACCTGGACCTGGTATTCAGCGGCGACGTCGGCAATGTGGGCGATAACCCCTTTCGCATCCGCGACACCACCGGCCGATTGCGGGTGGGCTTGCAATGGGATGCGCCGCTGGCCCGCGTCGCCGAGCGAAACGTCTATCGCCAATCGCTCATCGAGTATCAGCAGGCGCGCCGTACCTATTACCGCTTCCGCGACCGCGTCTCGCAGGGGCTACGCGGCACGTTGCGGCAAACGCGGCTCAATGAAATCAACTTTGAATTGCGCCGCGCCGCCGTGCTGGTGGCGATATCGCAGGTCGATCTCACGCAACTACGCTTGTCGCAACCGCCGCGGCCGGCGGCGCCGGGGGCGACGGTCGAGCAGCAGTTTGGCGATACGACCGCGCGGGATTTGGTGCAATCGCTCTCCGACTTGCTCAATGTGCAGAACGACTTCCTAAGCGTGTGGGTGAACTACGAAGTCCAGCGGCTGGCCCTCGACTTCGACCTGGGGATCATGGAACTCGATCGCGCTGGCTTGCGGAAAGAACACGATGTTCCGCTGGCGGCGTACATTGCCGGGGCGGAGTCGATTCGCCAGAAGCTGTGCAACGCGACGGACCTGTACCCAACGCTCAGCGGCACGACCGAGCGAGAGGGCATCGAATCGCTGCCGCTTCCGTTGCCCGAGTCGTTTGAGCCGTCGGGCGCCGAGCCGTTGCCGGCGCCGCTGATCAACCCGGCCGCGGATGTGGCGCCGACGGTGCATTTTGCGAACGGCGAGGCGCCAGGTAAGGCCGGTGTCGTGCCGGCGTCCGCCGAGATGGCCTGCGGCGAGCCGGTATTCGAGGTCCTGCCCCTGGCGCTGCCGCCGGTCAACGAGTCGGCGGAGGCGGCCACGCCGTTGGCGCGATGAAACGCGCCTGACTCTACGGCGTGGGTGCGCTATAATGGGTCGTAGTCCATTCCACCGCTTTCGGCCATGCCTCGTCACGCAAGTGCGCCTATGACAGCTCTCCTAAC
Source organism: Lacipirellula sp. (assembly GCA_041750715.1). Taxonomy (GTDB): domain Bacteria; phylum Planctomycetota; class Planctomycetia; order Pirellulales; family Lacipirellulaceae; genus Lacipirellula. Next base: position 267 of record JBGSYU010000681.1, on the reverse strand, counting down.
ACATCGCGGCGCCTGCAGTACATTTCGCCGGCGGGCGAGCCTTCGGCGCGAAGGTTTTATGCTGTGGATCGTGATGGCGATGTTGGCCATCGGCGCGCTCGGCGGCTGGTGGTGGCTGAGCCGCGACGACGGCGGCGCGAAGGAAAAGAACATCGTCCTGCACGAAGTGATCCGCGAGGATTTTAAGCTCGACGTGACCGAGCGCGGCGAGATCGAATCGGCCGGCGTCACCGAGGTCGTGTCCGAGGTGAAGTCGAAGAACACGCC
>JBGSYU010000680.1:0-1812 GCA_041750715.1 Lacipirellula sp. | reverse complement strand
GCGCCGCCGATGGGACTTTGCCATTGGCGGCCCTGACGCCCCCGGCCCGCCGATTGTTCGCCAGCGGTGACGAGCATCGATTCGCGCAAGTCGGAGGTTGCGAGTCGCCGCGCTTCGGCGCTAGTGGAGTCGATGAGGTCGTAGTGGATGCGTTGCATGGACTCGGGCGAGTGGATGCGCTCACTTTGCTTCAACGCCCTCCCCAGCTTTCCCATCAAGGAGGGGCGCCGGAAGTTTTTTTTGGAGCGTAACAGTTGCCGTCACGGGGAAGTGGTCGGAGGGGTAACGGCCGTTAAATTGGGTGCGGTCGATGGCGGCTGCCTCGACTTGCCAGTGGTCCGTCGCGAGGATGGCGTCGATCTTGTTGGCGCCGAGCTGCTGGCCGAAGCCGTTGAACGTGCCCGTGTCACGTTCGTCTGGATGCAACGTGGTGAACGTGTCCTTCAGACGGCCGCCGGCGACGAGGGCGAGCATGGCGGGGTTGTCGGGGGTGGCGTTGAAGTCGCCCATGACGATGACCGGTTCGCCGGGCGCGGCCAACTCGGCGATCCGCTTGGCGATCAGCTCGCCGCCGTGGAGGCGAGCCGGCTGCGACTCGTGGTCCCAGTGCGTGTTCATCACTAGAAAGCGCTGGTCGTTCGTTTCGTCGAACAGCCGCACCCAGGTGCAGATTCGCGGTAGGTTGTTTCCCCACGATCGAGAACCAGGCGCTTTGGGCGTCTCCGACAGCCAAAACGTGCCGGCATCTGCCAAATCGAACCGATCGGCACGAAAGAGCACAGCCGAGTATTCGCCGCTGCCATCGGCATCGCGGCCTAAGCCGACCATGTCGTACAGCGGAAACACATGCGAAAGCGCCGCCATTTGCCCACGAAGCGCCTCTTGAACGCCCAGTACATGGGGGGCGAAATCTCCGATGACCTGTGTAACAAGGCCCGCGCGATGCGGCCAGGAGTTGTCGCCATCTGGGGCCGTGCCGTAACGGATGTTGAAGCTCATCACTCGGACCGGCTCGGCGTGAGCGATCAAGGGCGGTGCGACGAATGCACAGGCGACCAGCGCGAAACAATATCGTTGAATCGGCATCGACGTTCTCCTGGGGTATGCAGCGATATAGTCGTGGTGAGTACCGTAATTCATTTAGCCCCGCCGCTCGCGGCGGGGACGCGGGGCAAGCCACGCAGCTAAATGTCGTCCTACGGGCGTCAATTGGCGGCCGCAACGGGCGGTGGATACAATCAGTCTTGTCGTCCGCGCGTTGCCATCCTCGCAACGAACGATGGGCGGCATTTGGATCAATCGCATGCGCATTCGCACCATCCCCCAAGTTTATCGCAACGTCAACCGGTGGCGGGAGATTCTCTCGATCCTCAGCAAGTACGGCCTGGCCGGGTGGCTCAGCCGCATCGACCTGGCGTTTGCCAAGGGGCTGCTGAAAAACCGCAATGGGCAGGTGCTGGCCGACGCCAGCCGCGAGACGCGGATTCGGCTGGCGCTGGAAGAGCTTGGGCCGACGTTCATCAAGCTCGGTCAAATCATGAGCACGCGGCCCGATCTGGTTGGCGCCGACTTGGCCGCGGAACTGGAAAGGCTGCAAACGAAGGTGCCGCCCGATTCGGCGCAAGCTGTGGCCGATTTAGTGGAGGAAGAACTGGGCCGGCCGCTTTGCGATTTGTTTATCGAATTCTCGGAGACGCCGGTGGCGTCCGCGTCGATCGGGCAGGTGCATCGGGCCCGGCTCAACACTGGCGAGCAGGTAGCGGTGAAGGTGCAGCGGCGCGACATTGCCCGCCGAGTGCGGGTCGATCTCGA
>JBGSYU010000679.1:0-2790 GCA_041750715.1 Lacipirellula sp. | reverse complement strand
GGCGAGCATGTGGGCGAAATTATCCTCCGCGACGACGCGCTGGGCACGTCCGGCGCCGGCACGCAGTTCTTTGAAGCGGGCGGCAGACGGTTCGGGCATCTCATCGACCCGCGCTCCGGTTGGCCGACCGAAGGCGTGTTCACCGCCACGGCCATCGCGTCGACCGCCGCCGAAGCCGACGCCCTGGCGACCGCGTTTTACATCCGCGGCCCTGGCGGCGCCTCGGAGTATTGCGCCGAGCACAGGAACGTCGGAGCGGTGCTCGCCTGCCCGCGCGACGGCGCGCTGAATGACGCGATCGACGTGCACGTGTTCAACCTCGACGACGCGCGTTGGATTCCCACGCGAGAATAGCCCCGACCTAGCTTGGTCGGGGCTAGCGCCGCCATTTGATGGTGCTCAATCCCACCACCAAACGAGCCCCTGTCCGTCCGCATCTGCCGTCGGCGTCTTCTTGACGCCTGCCAGCTTGCCAGAGGAATCCGCCGTCGCCTCGACGACTGCCAGACTCTTTCCGCCGTCGACCCACACGCCGCCGCTCACGCCGGCAATGACGTGCCGCCCGCCGATGACGCGGTGGTTTGCCACCGTCTCGACGGTCGTCGGCGAGGGAACCTTCGGCAGTCGAAGCCGACGTGCATCGAGCAGCAGCGTCGGCGCCCAGTTCACTTTTTCCGTCAGGCCCTCGCGTTCGATGAGCGCTAGCGCCAGGGCCAATTCAAACACGCGCTCCAGTTCGCCGTAGACGGGGTATTTGTCGGCCAGCACCGCGAACTGTTCGGTAAACGATACTGCAAACTGCCGGTTAAGCTCGTCCGATTGCCCCGTATGGACCCGTTGCCCCCGGGCCGCGAGCATTTCATTTTCACTAAGCACCTGCACGCACTGGTCCGCCATGGCGAAGGCGTCACGCTCGGCCGTCGCGTCGATCGTCAACGCTCGCATCGCGAACCACCATCGCAGCACGCTCATCGCCGGCGGCTGGCCGTCGGCGCCGACGCGCACGGTGGCGAGATAGCTCTTTACGCCCGGCACGCCCTCGGCTAGTCCCATGCCGACAAGCTTCATATGATAGTCCGCCGCCAGGAGCAAGCCGGCGATTCGCGTGTCGGGGTCGATGTTATAGTATTCAACGTCTTGAACGCCGAGACTGTCGCGTAGCCCTCTCAGCCAATCGCGGCGGGCGCCGGGCTCCAACGGCTTAGCAGCCGATGCATTGAGAAACTCCTGCGTTTTCGCGAGCGCTTCTTGCCGCGGCACGATAGAACAACCAAACGCGGCCGACTTCTCGGTGCGCTGCCGCCGCCAAAGCGCGAGCAAATCATCCAGCCGCATCACGGGCCGCCCCGTCTCCACGGCGACGATCGCACCGCTGGGCGCCGATCGCCAATCGCCCGCGGGCCCCGCGAGCACAAGATCGCCGGTCTCGGGATAGACGAGCACGTAGCTCACGCGCTGCAGTCCCGCGAGCGTAAGCATTGCCGGGTCGAACGCCTCATGTCGCCGCTGACAATCCGCAATCGCCGCCTCCAACCGCGACAAGGAAACATACCGCAGCGAACTCGCCGCCCGCGCCAACGCCGCTTGCGGCTTAGCGTCCCCCTCGCCAGTCGGCGCACTCAAATCCTGAACCTTCGCCGGCAATCGCACTCCGCGCGTTCGAACGGAAGTGAGCGTCGTCCGCGCGCCGCCTTCGCGCATTCGCAGCGCCCCCGACGCATCGACGTAGACGCCGTTAAAAAACGGTTGGATATCCCCTTCGCCGGTGCCATTCTCAGCCCACGATTCGGCGTCGACCGTCGAGGTAATGAGATCGATCAGCGAATCGAAGTCTGCCGACGCCGCCCCGCCGGGGGCGCCGTTGGTCGGACCCCCGCCTGGGTTATCGCCGGCGGCGGGACCAAAAAAACCGTCGCCAATGGCATTCAGCGCGTCCCCCGGAACCGCGAGGGGCGCATCGGCTCGATTTTGAGCCGTCGCCGTCTGAATCGCCAAGACTGCCGTCGCGAAAATGGCCGTCAGCCAAGGCCGTTGGCGCGTGCAATGAGATGCACTCATGATGGTTGCCTCTACCCGAAACGTGTTCCGACAGATCCGAGTCTGTTCCAATCGTAGATTGTGGCGAAGATCGCCGGCGGAGTCCAGCGATTCTTGCAAAGCCCCACGGCGCTCAATCCGTACGGACTGGTCGCTTAAGCGGCCAGTCCGCAGCGCCATCGGTGTGGCGTGTCCCCGCGCCTCGCAGCGCGCAAAAAAAGAACGGCCCCTCGCCCACAATGCGAGGAACCGTTCTTTTTGCTTTCTCAGCGTCAGCCGTGCGACCGCAACCTCAGTTGCAACCGCAGCTCGGCTCGACCGCGCAACCGCAGCTCGCTTCGCAGCCACAGCTCGCTTCGCAACCGCACGCCGGCTCGCAGCAGCAAGCGCGGGCGGCCCGACGGGCCTTGATGCGGGCGAAGATGCACTTGTGCTTCTTGCAGCAGGGCTCGCAGCACGAGTCGCAGCAATCGGCTTCGCAACCGCAGCTCGGCTCAGCGGCACAACCGCAGGCGGGCTCAGCAGCGCAGCCACAGCTCGCTTCGCAACCGCACGAGGCTTCGCAGCAGCAGGCGTGCTTCGCAGCCTTACGGGCGCGCATCCGGGCGAACAGGCCGCACTTGGGCTTGCAGCACGGGTCGCAACAACACGAATCGCAGGCGGGTTCGCAACCGCAGCTTGGCTCGGCGGCACAACCGCAAGCCGGCTCGGCGGCGCAGCCGCAGCTAGGTTCGCAACCGCAGTCGCCCATGC
>JBGSYU010000678.1:0-2523 GCA_041750715.1 Lacipirellula sp. | reverse complement strand
GCGACTGAAATCGCTGCTGGTAGCTCCATTGGTTGGCGCCGGCATGGGACTCATCGTGGGAGGCATGGCGGGCGGCTTCCTAGTCGCCATCTACTTCTGTGCGGCATTGAGCCCCTTCGGACCGGGCGGATGGTGGCCGATCTTGCCGCTCTCCTACCATTCCACGGGCGACGGGTTCAGCACGAAGGATCCGTGGTTGCTGCTTCCCTTGCTGACGACGATCGGAGCGTTCGTGATCGCTGGAGCGCTGATTGGGATGTTTACGACCGTGACCGTTGGCAAGCGGCGCTACGAGGTGTTTCCGAGCAGGCGGGCGAGATGAATTGCGGAATGCGGAAGGAGTTTGGGAGGTGTTGTTTGCAGCGAGGCGGTAGCGGAGCGCGCACCCCGTGCAATCGCTCCGCTGCCGCGTCGCGGCTAACGGGTCGGTGGGGAACGGGCAAAGGCGGGTGCGAGCACCGCACGCTACGGCTGGCGCTCGATGAGTTTGTCGCGGATGCCGTTGATGAATTGGGGGGAGTGGGCGGCGCCGTAGCGTTTGGCGAGTTCGACGGCTTCGTTGATGGCGACGCGGTCGGGGGTGTCGCAGTAGCGGATTTCGTAGGCGCCTAGGCGAAGGAGGTTGCGGTCAGTGGCGGGCATGCGGCAATTACTGCTCGCCGCGTGGATGGTTCATTCTTGGAGTCGGCAAAGGGCGTCGAGGTCGAACGGTAAGGACAGCCCTCAATCAGAGTGACGCCTATGGCAACCTACCCTCCGCGCGCTCGCGCTGGAGGAACATCCCGGGCGTGAGGATCGATAAGCCGTAGAAATCTTGGCCAAGCAAGGCGCCGAAGTCGCGCCGATCGAGCGTGAGCAGCACTTCCGACCAGGCTAGGGCGCCGAACAAAACGGGGCGATCTTTCGCGGGTTCGAAGACGACCACTCGATCGAGGGTCAGCACATCATCCATTAAGGCAAGCTCCGGTCGAATACGCGCCCACTCGGCGGTCGCCGTAGCCGGAAGGTTGGGGAGGTTCGTTAGAACCTCCTCAACGACATACGGACTCGCCAGCAGGTTCCAACCGCACTGGGGCGCGCGGCGGACGATCTCGCGTGAAGCTCCCCGATCGGAACCGCAGGCGGCGAGCAAGACGCTGGCGTCAAGAAATAGTCTCACTCGGATCGGCCGTCACGAAAGCGGTCTAAGTCCGCTTGGTCTTCGGCGATCCAGGATCGCAATTGGTCGCCTGAGACCTTGCGAGGCGCAGGTAATTCGCCGGCCTGTTTCCGCAATCGCGCAGCTAGAAAAAGGAGCAGCTCTTGCTTATCGGCCGCGGGCAATTCGTCGACGACGGCTTCAATTTCCGCAAGTGTATTCATACCAGGATTATAACCCGCCGCCGCCTGTCGAACCAAGGGCGTGTTTTTTTTCGGTTGAGATTATTATATTGTCGACGGGTATCGGCCGTCCGCTACTTCCGTTCGATCAGCTTATCGAGGATGCCGTTGATGAATTGGGGGGAGTTGGCGGCGCCGTAGCGTTTGGCGAGTTCGACGGCTTCGTTGATGGCGACGCGGTCGGGGGTGTCGCAGTAGCGGATTTCGTAGGCGCCTAGGCGCAGCAGATTGCGGTCGGTGGCGGGCATGCGGGGGACCGACCAGTGCTCGGCCTTCTCGGCCAGCAGCGCGTCGAGCTCGTCTTGATTGCGTTTTACGCCGAGGACCAGTTGCTTGGCAAATTCGCGTTGCTCGTCGTCTTGGAGGCGCGCGCCGAGGAAGGCTCCCAGGTTACCCAGGGAGTTTTCGGGGTTGAGGTCTTCTTGGAATAGCGCCTGGAGGGCGATCTCGCGGGCGCGACTTCGGCGGGACATGGCAGGGGAAATGATTGAATGACGAATGACGAATGACGAATGACGAATGCGTTGAGGAATGTGAATACGGCGCTTTCCGCCTTTCGTCATTCGGATTTCGTCATTCTCCGTTCTATTTTACGCGGTGGGTAAGTTTTTGAGCAATCCGACCATTTGCAGCGCGGCTTCGGCGCATTCGCTGCCTTTATTGCCGTGGGCGCCGCCGGCGCGGTCGAGGGCTTGTTCCATGGACTCGCAGGTGAGGATGCCGAGCATTACCGGGAGGTCGAACTGGAGCGCAAGCTGGCTTATCGCCAGGCTCACGGCCCGGTTAATGTGTTGGTCGTGCGACGTTTCGCCGCGGATGACGGCGCCCAGGCAGATTACCGCGGCGTAGCGGGCGCTGGCGGCCATGCGCTGGGCGACGAGCGGGATTTCCCACGAGCCGGGGACCTGGGCGACTTCGATGAGTTCGTCGGGGACGCCGGCTTCGCGGAGGGTGGCGACGGCGCCTTCGAGCAGCTTGCCGGTGACCGAGCAGTTCCACTGCGCGACGACGATCGCGTAGCGATCTTGCGCGTCGGGCGCTGCGGGTTGTATTTCATGGGGCATAAGTCAGAAAGCGGAAAGCGGAAAGCGGAAAGCGGCGCTGCTGGCGATTCCGCTTTCGGCCTTCCGCTTTCTGCTTTTC
>JBGSYU010000677.1:0-2175 GCA_041750715.1 Lacipirellula sp. | reverse complement strand
CAAAGACCGCGCGGCGCTGTACCAGCAGATCGCTCGCGAAGAACCCGCCCCGCTGCGCTCGTTGGACGCCGATATCGACAAGGGCTTGGAAGCGATCGTGCAAAAATGTTTGAAGAAAGTCCCCGCCGAGCGGTTCGCGTCAGCAGGTGAATTCGCGGACGAGCTACAGCGATGGTTGAACGGCGAAGCGCTGAAAACGCGGCCCGACAGCTTGTTGCGCAAAACGCGGCGGTTTTGCCGCCGGCGTCCGTTGGTTGCTTCGCTTTTGGCCGTCTTTCTATTCGCCCCGCCCGTCGCCACCGCTGTCGCCCACTACATGCAACATCGTGAGTTGTGGAACATGCAATCCGATTTGGCTGCAGGTAAACGGGTTGAGGTCGTCGGCGACGGCGGTGTCCCAAGATGGTATGCTCCCCACGACTCCAACTCGGTCGAGGCGTCGCTCGGGCGTGATGGCTACCAACTGTTTCAGTCATGGGATCAATATTCGTAACCGTTCACGGTTTTGCGGCGGATGAAGGCGTGCGTGTGCGCGGCGTGGGCGTGCCGAGGTTGACTGGCTGGTACGAAAGGCAGAATCGAGCTCCGGGCAACGTGGCGGAGCCGCGCAGGGGGGATACTTAGTGGATACTAAGAGGTGTCCGGCACCAAGGAAGGGGCGGGCTCGGAGTTGAAGTAGGCGGTGACCGCCTCGCAGACAAACTCGAAGGCCGACCGCCTTTGTTGTTCGCAGGTTTGAATCACGGTCCAAATGCGTTCGCACCAACGGCGGCCGTCTTCGCTGCGGGTCCCTTGGGTAATGCGGCGGTGGATCGCTACGAAGCGGATCGCTTGTTCGGCCAGATTATTGGTCGGTTCGATGCCGGGTTCCGTTAGGAAACGAAAGTAGCTTTCCGTGTGCTGGTAGAAACGTTCTTCCAGGGCCTTCGCCTCGCGGGTGTGCGGGGATTCAAACGTCGCGTCCCACACCAATTGGTCCCGCGCCGCTTCCAAAGCCCGCTGGAAGTTCGCTTCCGAGGCGTACTGCTCGCGGCGATGAATGACGCGGAACAGTTTCCGCAGGTCGGCCAGCAAGAGTCGGCCGAAGGCCTGATTCTGCGGGTTCGGATGCTTCTCCAAGAACTTGACGTCGCGGATGTAATGCGCCAGGCAGAATTGCAGCAGTACGTTGTCGTTCAGCCGCATGTATTTGCGGTAGGCGCTAAAATAGTCGCAGCCCAGCACGCCGCTGAACTCGTCGCCTAACACCTCCACCAACACTTGGCTGCCCCGCGACGGCGAAATCTTATACACCGTGTAGAGGTAGGCGCGGAAGCACCAGGTCCACAGCCTTTTGCCGTTCTCCTTGTGTCCCGTCTCATCGACGTTCAACTTCTTCTCCGTGGCCAGCATCGCCAGCAACGCTTCGTAGGGATCGGCCAGACTGGCCGTGACTTTGCCCACCAGCTTCCGCAGCATGCCGCGGCTAATCGGCACGCCCATCACATCGCGAAAATATTTGCGGATCGACGAGTACGACATATGACAGGCCCCCTTGAGGAAGCCCACCAGAGCCGTCAGTCGCGGACCTACCAAGCCCGCTCGGCGGAGGTCGTCGGGAAACTGAGGGACGAAGGTTTTCTCACACTGGGCGCACCACTGGGGCTGGCTGTCGTGCTGTTCGATCTGCACCGGCTTGACCGGCAGTTCGATCTGCTGCAGCACTCGCGGCGGCTGCTCACCGTCGACCAGCCGGCCGCCGCAACAAGGACATTCTTCGTAGCCCCACACCCAGTGCTCATCCAACTCTTCGGCGGTGAAAGCCGTCCGCTCGTGCCGCGGATGCCCCGGCTGGCCGCCGATCTTCCGCTTCTTGGGGCGGCCCGGTTTCTTCTTCTTCGGGGACGGCGTGGTGATATCGCTGGAAGGCGGCTTGGAGGAGTTGCCGGAATGCTTTTGGGCCTGCGCCAACTGCGCTTCGAGCGCAGCCACGCGAGCCTCCAACTCCGCGCATCGAGCACATCCGTGTTCTTGTTTAATGGCCGCCATGACGGCGGATAAAATAACCGCAACTCAACAAATCCGCCAAGACCAATTCGATTTCCGTGAACGGTTACGATGATTTCAAGTAGTCACAAACCCGTCGGACGTTCGAACAAAGGTGTAACCCAGTGCGGAGCCCGTGGAGGAAAGAGG
>JBGSYU010000676.1:0-1532 GCA_041750715.1 Lacipirellula sp. | reverse complement strand
GCGCAAGAACTCGAGATGTGGACCCTCGCCCTCTCGCCGACCTTCGACGATTACATCAACGGCGTCATCGACGGTTTTGAAGCCGAACACGAAGGCGTCACCGTCAACTGGATCGACCTTCCCGACGGTGGTTTTCCCGACCGCTTTTTTGCTTCGGTAGCCGCCGGTCAAGCGCCGGACGTGGTGAACTTAAACACCTCACGGATGCTGCAAGCGCAAGCCGAGGGCGCGCTCGCCAACTTGAGCGAAGTCGCTACCCCCGAGCAGCTAGACATCTATTTCGACAACCTGCTCGCGGCGAGCAGTGTCGGCGGCGACGTGTACGCCTTCCCCTGGTATCAGGCACCGACGGTGCTGATGTACAACAAGGCCATCTTCGAGCAGGCCGGTTTGGATCCCGAAGCGCCCCCCGCGACCTACGACGAGGTGTTGGAGCAAGCCCTTACCATCCGCGAGGCGACGCAGCTCGAGGGTGTTTCGCCGCTGCCCTTTCCCGAAGACTGGCTCGTTCAGAACGGCGTCAGCATCTTGAGCGAAGACGGTACGGCCCCGGCCTTCAACACGCCCGAAGGGGTCGCCGCCTTGCAGGTTTACGTAGACGCTGCCGAAAGCCGCGCCGTCAGCCGCGAAGCCGCCAACTTCGACTACGAAAAAGCTATCCGCGACTTTGCCGGGGGCCAGTCGGCGATGCTCGTGACCGGGCCGCAGTTTATCCGCACCGTCGAGTCCGACGGCCCGGACGTGTACGCGAACCTGGGCATCGCGCCCTATCCGCAGACCGAAACCGGCATCATCCCCAACGCCATTCAGAATATGGTCGTTCCGGCGGACAGTGACAACATCGAACTGGCGGTCGAACTCGCCAACTGGGTGACGAACGACGCCAATCAGCTCGAGTTCGCCAAACAGGTGTCGATCTTTCCTTCGACCAAAGAGGCCGCACAAGACCCGTTCTTCTGTAGTGACGAAGAATCTTTGGAGGGACAAGCGCGCTGCATCCAGGCGAATTCAATCGAACGCGGTTTCGACAATCAGGTGCGTCAGGACGTGAAAGACATCGTCCGCCGCGCCTTTGCCGAGGCGATGCTGGGCCAGAAAGATGCGGAAACGGCCCTCGCCGACGCAGAAACCGCAGTCAGCGAGCTGCTGGGTCGTCAGTAGAGTCATTGAGAAGTCAGCGGTCGGCTCCAGGCAAAAGGTTTGCCGAGTGACGTTCAGCACGGCTTCGATCAAGTCAATTCTATAGCGTTCGCCGTAGTGCCCCACGCCAGTCGGTGGGGCACTACGGCAGAGAAAGAAAGGCTCGAGATGGCCCCCTCCGACAATGCCCGCGCCGCGCGTCGTCGCCGCGTCCGTACCGGCTGGTTGTTCGTCCTGCCGACGCTTGTAATTTTTTGCGCCTTTACGCTGTTTCCTATTTTTTTAAGTATTCCGCTGGCTTTTTTCGATATTTCGCTTCGGCTCGAGCCCACCTTCGTCGGCGGCGCGCATTTCCGGCGGCTCTGGGCCGACGCCGACTTCTGGAACGCGAT
>JBGSYU010000675.1:0-7329 GCA_041750715.1 Lacipirellula sp. | reverse complement strand
CGACGGCGGCGCGAAGGAAAAGAACATCGTCCTGCACGAAGTGATCCGCGAGGATTTTAAGCTCGACGTGACCGAGCGCGGCGAGATCGAATCGGCCGGCGTCACCGAGGTCGTGTCCGAGGTGAAGTCGAAGAACACGCCGGGCGTGAGCATTCTGAAAATCATTCCGGAGGGAACGGTCGTCAAGAAGGGCGACTTCCTGGTAGAGCTCGACGCGTCGGCGTTCAAGGAAGAGCGAAACGCGCAGCAGATCCTGGTCAATACGGCCCAGGCGTTGGTCGTGCAGTCGCAGAACGTGTACGAGACGGCGCTGATCGCCAAGGCGGAGTATCTCGACGGCACCTACGTCAAGGAGCGGCAAACGATCGAGAGCACGGTATTCGTCGCCGAGGAGAATCTCAATCGCGCCAAAGAATATTACCAGTACAGCAAGAAGCTCGCGGCCAAGGGGTATGTGAATCAGTTGCAGCTCGAAGCCGACAAGTTCGCCGTCGATAAGACGATGAAAGAGCTCGACGCGGCCAACACCGCGCTGATGGTGCTCGACGACTACACGAAGGCGAAGATGATGAAGCAGTTCGAGAGCGACATCATCATCGCGAAGGCGAAGTGGGAGTCGGACCAAAAAAGTCTCGAACTAGAACTGGAGAAGCTGGCGGAAATCGACTTGCAGATCGCCCGCTGCAATATCGTGGCGCCGAAGGACGGCACGGTGACGTACGCCCACAACCGCGAGAATTGGGGCGGTGAGGAATTCATCGTGAAAGAGGGGGCCGTCATTCGAGAACGGCAAGCGATCATTCGGCTGCCCGATCCCTCGTCGATGCGAGCTGAACTCAACGTGAACGAGTCGCTGATCCAGCACATTCGTTCGGGACTGCCGGCGACGATTTCGCCGGTCGGCATGGGCGACATGAAGCTGCGGGGCAAAGTGATCAGCGTCAACCAGTACGCCGAACCCGGCGGCTGGCGCAAGGCGAACGTCAAGGAGTACAAGGCCCTGGTGAGCATCGACGAGCCGGCGCCGGAGCTACGCTCGGGCATGACCGCGTCGGTGACCATTCACTGCGACGAGGTGAACGACGCGATCCTGGCGCCGGTGCAATCGGTGTACGCCCACGGCGGCAAGTTTTATGCGTTCGTTTACAAGGACGGCGACTGGGAAACTCGGCCCGTTAAGACCGGGCCGACGAACGACATGTTCTTCGTAATTGAGAAAGGACTCAGCGAGGGGGAACGCATTGCGATGTATCCCCGCGGGTACCTCGATCGAGTGGCGCTGCCCAAGCTACCGCCGCAGCGTCGGCAGGCGAGCGAGGCCACGGCGGCGACGCCTGCGACGGAGCCGACCACGACGCCGGCGGCGGGTTAGCGTTTTAATGATGGCTGCGCAGCGAATGAGCCTTTGTAGCCCCGGCCTCTGGCCGGGGGTCGGCTCGGATTACGGAAGATTTTCGCGCAGGCTACGCTACCCCCGGGCAAAGCCCGGGGCTGCATTTTGTTGAACGACGTCTCATTCGCCGCACAGCCCTCAATAGTTGCTTAACCACAGAGCACACAGAGCACACAGAGAAGAATGCGGTTCTCAGTAATGTACTCTCTTCTCCGTGTCCTCTGTGTTCTCTGTGTTCTCTGTGTTCTCTGTGGTTAATTCTTACCGCCCCCTAGAAAAGAGTTCCGTGCCAAACGTCGCCACGCTTGCCGCCTCGATTCGCGAGCTTCACAAGGACTACGTCCTGTCGGGCGAGACGGTGCATGCGCTCCGCGGCGTGTCGTTCGACGTGCCGGAAGGAGACTATATCTCGATCATGGGGCCGTCGGGTTCCGGCAAAAGCACGCTGCTCAACCTGCTGGGATGTCTCGATCGACCCACGGCGGGCAGCTTTCTGCTCGGCGGCGAAGACGTCGCGCGAATGAGCGACGATGCACTTTCCGAGACGCGGGCCACCCGGATCGGGTTTGTGTTTCAGTCGTACAATCTGTTGCCGGCCCTGACGGTGGTCGAGAACATTGAGATGCCGCTGTACTACGCCGGGCAGATCAACGCGGAAACTCGCGAGAGATGCGTTGAGCTTGCCAAACTTGTAGGACTAGGCTCGCGGCTGGATCATCGCCCCTCGCAGCTTTCCGGCGGCCAACAGCAGCGCGTCGCGATCGCCCGCAGCCTAGTGAACAACCCGCGATTCATGCTGGCCGACGAGCCGACGGGCAACCTCGATTCGGCGACCACGGCCGAGATACTAGACCTGCTTGCGTCACTGAACGTCGAGGGACGCACCATCATCATGGTGACGCACGAAACCGAAGTCGCCGCTCGCACGGCCCGCACGATCATGCTGCGGGACGGCATCATTCAGTACGACGAAAGAAGGTAAGAGAGGAGTCAGGAAACAGGAGTCAGTAAATGCATATTGCTGACGCCTGTTTCCTGACCCCTGACCCCCGACCCCTCCTATGTCTCGCTGGTGGCGAACGCTGAAGCTTTCGGTTAAGAGCCTGTTTCTGCATCCGTTGCGCTCAGCGCTGACGGTGCTGGGTATTTTCATCGGCGTGGCAGGCGTGATTTGGCTGCTCTCCATCGGTGAGGGAATCGGCCGGGCGGCGGAGGAGCAAATTGCCGGGCTGGGCGCCCGCAACATCATCGTTCGCACGATTAAGCCTTCGAGCGACGAAGTGCAGGACGGTGGGTACGGCCTGACTCGCGACGATTACGACCGGTTGCTGGCGACGATTCCGACGATCGAGAAGGCGATTCCCATTCGCGAGGTCTCGCGCGAGTTGCGCTACCGATCGCGAAAGATGGAAGGCCGCTGCGTGGGCTGCACGCCCGACTATGCCGACGTGACGCGGTTGGCCATCGACCAGGGCCGGTTCATCGGCGATGCCGACCTTCAGTCGGAATCCAACTACTGCGTGCTCGCCGCCGAGGTCGCGCGGCGGCTGATCCCCTTTGGCAATCCCATTGGCAAGAACATCATGGTCGACGACGACTTTTATACGGTCGTCGGCGTGGTGAAGGAAAAGGCTCCTACCGCGGGTATCGGCGGGTCGCTGGCCGCGGAAGACTATTCGCGAGACATTTACATTCCCATCACGACGATGCGGACTCGGATCGGCGACTTAAATGTCATCACTAAGCCGGGGCAGTTCCAGCGAGACCTTTACGAACTGACGCAGGTGACGATTCAGGTGAAGGAGCGCGAGCAGGTGCTGTCCACCGTCGACGTGGTTCGCGACACGCTCGCCCGTTATCACACGCTCACCGACTACGGCGTTACCGTTCCGCTCGAGCTGCTCCAGCAAGCGGCCACGACGCGGCTGATGTTCATGCTGTTCCTGGGGCTGATCGCGGCGGTGTCGCTGGTCGTCGGCGGCATCGGGATCATGAACATCATGCTGGCGACGGTCACGGAGCGGACGCGCGAGATCGGCATCCGCCGCGCCCTGGGGGCCAAGCGGCGGGACATCACGCAGCAGTTCTTGGCCGAGAGCGTCGTGCTGTCGGTCGTCGGCGGCCTGCTGGGCATCGCCGGCGGGCTGCTGTGCCGGCCGCTGTCGATCTTCGTCCGCGAGCGGCTGCTGGTCTGGTTCCCCGAGCAAATGAGGACGCTGCCGGAGGTGGTTCGCACGGTGGAGCCGCTGCTGGTCTCGTGGTCGATCCCGCTGGCGTTCGCGATCTCGGTGCTCGTCGGCGTCGTCTTCGGAGTCTATCCGGCGATGCGCGCGGCGCGGCTCGATCCCATCGAAGCTCTAAGGCATGAATAAAGAGAACCGCCAAGGACGCCAAGAGCGCCAAGAAAAGAACAAGAGAAGCGTAACCGCAGATGAACGCAGATGCACGCAGATAATTCAGCTTGAAACTTACCGGCGTTTATCTGCGGCGCTTCCGTTTTGTTCCTTGGCGTCCTTGGCGTCCTTGGCGTCCTTGGCGGTTAATCGAGACTGTCCAAATTGAATCCGATCTGGTAACTTTCGCCCATGCTTCAAACCGCTCCTTCCGCACAAATTGCCGACGGCGATTCAGCTTCCTTCGAGCGACCGGGAGTCGTGGCGCGCTGGATCACATCAATCCGGTTTGCGATTCGCATGACGGCCTTTGTATTGGGCACGCTGTTCTTTTGGGGGGGGATGGAGATTGACTTTCTGCTGCGGCGGCGCACCCGGCGGATCGATCTCATCAGCAAGTGGACGCGGCGTTGGGCCGGCACGCTGCTCCGCGTATTTGGGATTCGCGTCGAAGCCTACGGGCCGTTCGCCAACGAAGGGAAGCTGTACCCGGGTCGCGACGAGCGCGGCATTGGTCGCATCTTCGTCATGAATCATCGCTCCGGCGCCGACATCCCCGTGGTGCTGACGATCGCGGCGGTGCATGTCATCAGTCGGCACGATTTGGCGAAGTGGCCGCTCATTGGCCCGGGGGCGCGGCGAATCGGCACCCTGTTCGTCGATCGCAAGTCGCGCCGCAGCGGGGCGACCGTGCTGAGGCAGATATCGGACAAGCTCGAAGCGGGCGAAGGGATCGCCATGTTTCCGGAGGGCACCGCCCATCCCGGCGACGAGGTGCGTCCGTTCAAGCCTGGCGCCTTCAAGGCGGCGCAGCGCGCGGCGGCGCAGATCGTGCCGATGGGCGTTGCGTACGGCGACCCGGCCGCGTATTACACGGACGACTCGTTTATGGCTCACATGAAGCGCATCGCCTGCCTGCGCCGGATGCGCGTGGTGGTGGAGATCGGCGAGCCATTGACGGTGGATGAGGGGTCGTCGATGGAGGTGAAAGACCAGGCGCGGGAACGCGTGGAGGAGTTGGTGGCGAAAGCGCGCGAGCGCTTGGGGTGAGAAATTCTGAGCGGTAGCCAAGCCCGATCTCAGAAACTTCGGGTGCTGGCGCCGCTTTGGGCTGATCTTGACGGCTAACCGCAGCGATCCCTACGATTCCTACGCGGTGGAGATTCACGCGCTAGCGGCCTGAACCGCGGCGGGCGCGTTGCCGTATATGTTGCCGGGGTCTGTGACTCCGGCCGATTCAAACAAACCGGCAAACCGGCCTCACAGAGGCCAGCTACAATTGAACTGGCCGCTACGTTCGGACATCGGGTGTTGAAGAAATGCAACATCCATGCGGCCGAGCGCCGGAGCGATTGGCGTATCCGCACATGGCCCGTCCAAGCGATACAAAACTTGCCTACGCGTTGACCGGACATCCGACGAATTCCGTGGACTGCTAGCACGCGGCTCGTCGATGTTGAGGGTGTCAACGCTAACAAGCCAACGAGATGTAACTACTGTTGACAACCGACGTTCTCCCGACAAACTCGTTCATCCCTTATCCGGCACGCGTTCAGGCTATTTCGCACCCGCTCTCGCTGATGTAGCCTGAAAGACGCCGCGAGGCCCCTTCGGCCACCGACCCAACGCCTAGTCACTAGGAATCTCCCATGCACATTTACGGCGCTTCCCAACTGCACGGTCCGCAATCGCTGCAAGGTCCTCATTGGAATCGGCCCGCGGCCCCAACGCAGGGCGCCCAGCCGACAGACCAGGTCGACATCTCGGCGGCTGCCGAGTCGGCCGTAAACGCAGCGGAGGGCGGCGACTTCCGTGCCGACCTGGTGGCCCGCGTCCGCAGCGAGATCGCCGCAGGGACGTACGAGACGCCGCAGAAGCTGGCGATGTCGATGGACGCCCTCTTGGACGAAATCGGCTAGACGGCGCTCGGCGGCCGCAATGGCGTCATCGTAAAGCTGGTGCCGTCATCCTGAGCAAGCCGTACCGTCATCCTGAACGAGATGCTGTCATCCTGAGCAAAGCGAAGGATCTGGCGGATCGATCGAGCGTCCAGATTCTTCGGTGCGCTCAGAATGACCGATTCTGGCCAGCGCGGCGGACGCCGCCGCCTCTTGAGACTGAGCCTGCCTTCGCGTAGAATCAATAAGCCTCGGTCGCGATTGCGGCTGGGGCGGCAACCCGCCATTTCGTCGGGCATTCGATTTCGCTCGTTTGTCTCAATTAGCTGTTCGAATGGGCGGTTATTGAGACTAGAAAGGCCCAGCCGTGCTCACCAAGGATGCCGAATTTGCGCTCAGTGCCGTCCAGGTTTCCAGCTCCCCGCAGGAGCGGTTTTCGGAATACCTGCAAAGCAAAGGCAAGCGAATCACCCAGCAGCGGCGGGCCCTGATCGACCACGTCTTCGAGCGGCACGATCACTTCGACGCCGACGAGCTCATCGCCAACGTCTCGCGGCTCGACCTGGGCAGCAAGGTGAGTCGGCCGACGATTTACCGCACGCTCAACGAACTGGTCGAGGCGGGCCTCTTGCGCCGCATGAACCTGGGCGGCCGGGCTGTGTACGAGCACGACTACGGCTATCCCCAGCACGACCACCTGCACTGCACGATTTGCGACTCGCTCATCGAGTTTCAGAGCGATGAGCTGCAGCAGCTACGCGACGCCGTGGGCCGCGAACACCGCTTCCGCGTGACGGGCCACCGGTTGATCATCACCGGCGTGTGCCACGAGTGCAGCAGCAAACGGCATCGGCGGCAAAGCCCGCTGGATTTGGTGTGATTGGCCGAAAGCGCCGTCAGTTCCGCGCGCTAACCCACACAGACCAAACTTCCACTAAGCAATCTGCCTCGGTCACCTGATAGAAGATTGAGAGCGGCGTTACGGTCAGGATGCGGGCCCCATCCCCGCGAGATTCGCCGATGTCCAGCGGTTTCATGCGAAGCGTTGCATCAAATTCGTCCGCCGCAGTAGTGATCGCTTGACGATCCTTCGCATCTATCCAGATTCTACACAGCTCGCTTTTGGCGGCGGTTGTCCAAGCGACGGTATACCTCATCTAACGCCTAGAGACCGCCATATCTCTTCCAGCGTGTGCTCTCCTTTTTGCAACCGCATTTCCGCCAACTCTTCGCTGGAATAGGGGCAGTTATCCTCAGAGTGTGGCTTGAACGAGGGCACAAAATGCCCAAGGTAGAGTCCGGCCGTGTTGAAAATCTCGACCGTCTGTCCCACTTGGCCAAGCTGCAAAGATAAGGAGTCGTCTACCGTGATGCGAGTCATTTCCGGTCTCCTCTGTTAGACTCGGACCGCCCCAGTGGGCGCCATACGTTCAGCATACCGCCGCCGAATCGGTCCGGCAACTTCCGTGAGAAACTCATCCACCTGCTCCGCACTGCGGCCCGTTAGCTTGGAGGGGTCAACCGCTGCCGTGAGATCGACGCCAGCGAACGCCTTATCGGCGGCAAGTCGGTCGAGCAGGTCGTTGGGCCGGCCGTGTTGTTTCACCTCCGCCGCGGCGGCCACGCTATGCGTGCGAATACGTTC
>JBGSYU010000674.1:0-3886 GCA_041750715.1 Lacipirellula sp. | reverse complement strand
TCAAACTCCTCGAACGTCTCGGGCGTTTCCATCGGCAGGGCGAAGTAACGACAACACTTCGCGGTGCAGTACTCGCACAGCGACTGGCCCGCGGGAAGTTCTTTGCGGGTGATTTTCATGGTACCGAAGGGTAGGGCGGACATGGAACGCTCCAAACGCGAACGCGGAGTGGTACGGCTATCGGAGTAACTTACCAGCGCATACGCTTTCGCGGGAGGGCGAGAAAACGCGGCCGCAAAAAGGCACAAAAGTCGCAAAGTAAATGCATCATCGTTGATGTCGATGCAGTTGCGAATCTTTTTGCGATTCTTGCGCCTTTTTGCGGCTGCTCCGCCTTATTGGCTCGTTTTCCGCCACATGCGTAAGACGCTTTCCTCGTTGGTCGCTGCGTGGAGTTCTTCGGCGTTAAACCAGCGGACGGCGTGGGACTCGTCGCTGACCTGCGGCGTGAGGTCGCCTTCGGCGATGACCAGCAGCCGCACGTCGTGGTGCTCGTGGGCGTCTTCGAGGAGGGCGCCGGCGGCGTCGTAGCGGGCGGGGATGATGTGGACGTCGAGGTCCAGGGGGGTGGTGTTGCGAGGGTCGGCGCTAAGCCGCAAGCGGGGGAGGCCGGTTTCTTCTGTGGCTTCGCGGAGGGCGGCGGCGGGGACGTCGGACTGGCCGTCGGCATGGCCGCCCGGTTGCAGCCAGCGGTCGAGCTTGCGGTGATGGACCAACAGCACCCGATCGCGCTGGGCGGTGGTGACCCAGGCCGACGCCGTGACGTGACCGGGGCGGCAGGCGCGGTCGAAGCAGTCGGCGTGGGCTTCGACTAAGGCGCGGATCCGTGCGGCGACTTCACCCTCGCTCGGATAGCGGGCTTCGTAACGATCGAGCAGGTCGAGCAACGGCCGGCGATGCATGGGAGAAAGGCCTCAGACTTCAGAGTTCAGACGTCAGGAAACAAGTAGCCGCGGCCTAACAGGCCGCCGGGGCGCGGCAATACGTTCTCCATTCCATCACCACTCGACCGACGCAAAACGGCCCGTCGCCAACTCCACGGTGCGCTGTCGCGGCCAATCGGACAGCGTGGTCGTCGCGTCCCAGGCGTTTACCAGCGCCGTTACGATCAACTCGCGACTGGCGGGAAAGTTGATCACGAAGGCTTCATGGGCGCGCTGGCAGCGGTACTGGGGCGCGCGTGCGGGTTTGGCGAGCCAGCGTCCCAGTTGTTCGAGCGGGAAATCGTACATGATGGTGCCGTGGTAGAGTAGCCGGTGGCGTTTGAGCCGCAGGCTATTGCCGGAAAACTTGCGGGGAGGTTCGCCAAGGGAGTTCGCGACAGCGAGGGTGAGATCGCTGGTTCCCGCCAGCGCGACGCCGTCGGCCAGGGGAGACAGCGCGGTTGCGATTCGGCCGAGCACGAATTGGTGGGCCCGATCGACGCTGCGCAGTTCGGGCCGCTGTTCCAGATCGAGTACGACGGCGTACATCAGGCAGCCCGGGCCGGCGACGATCGTGGCGCCGCCGGTGGGTCGGCGGAGCACCGGTACCCCGTCGGCGCGACAGGCTGCGTGGTGAACTTCATCGAGGCTTGAGGAGCGGCCAAGTACCACGAAAAACTCGCAGGGCTCCCACAGCCGCAACACCTCGCCGGCCAGTTCGCCCTCGAAGGCCGCGTCGAGCAGCGCTTCGTCGAGCGCCAGGTTCGCGGCGGGCGTTTCGAGGGTGAGCGGCAGGTGGTATATTTGGGGGTTCATCGGGGCCGCCGACGGTGCTCTGGGTCAAGACATAATACAAACGTCTCACGCAGAGGCGCAGAGACGCGGAGAAAATGCGAACAGGAATCGAGGGAAAACTAATCGACGCCAATGCAGGAAGAAAGACAATGATTGAGATTAGTGCAGATTAGAGTTCCCTCATTTTGATCTCCCCGTCTTCTCCGCGTCTCTGCGCCTCTGCGTGAGATCTTTCCGACTAAATTGAAAGCGAGCGTCCCGGCGCTCCGGGAAGTATGAACCCGATGGCTTCTAGCATACCTCCAGAGCATGATTCTTCGCAGGATTGCGAGGCCCCATCTGCGTATTCCCAGCGGCCTGCCGTATCGTCGGACGAGTTGTTGCCGCCGGTGGAGCCGCCGACGGCGGGCTTTTTCATTCAGTTGTTCGTGACTCCGGCGATCATCGTGGCGGCGGTGGTGCTGGTGTGGTTTCTCATTGAGTCGATGGCGCGCCGGGGCGAGCAGAATCCGGATGAAATTGTGGCCGCGCTGCGTTCGTCCAGTCAGGCGCGATTTCAGCGGGCCAAGGACCTGGCCGATATGCTGCGGCTGCCCGAGCGGTATCCGGAGCTGAAGACCAACCGCGAGCTCGCCTCAAAGCTGGCCGACTACATGAACGACCTGGTCCGCGAGGGCGACCCGTCGGACTCCGAGGTGGCGATGCGGTTCATCGTTGCCAGAGCGCTCGGCGACTTCAACGTGTCGGAGGGCGTGCCGGCGCTCGTCGACGCCGCGCTGCACGACCAGGAGCGCGATGTGCGAAGGCAGGCGATTAACGCGATCGCCGTGCATGCGGAATCCACGGCCGATTTGCACCAACCGGGCCAGAGCGACGCACTGATCGCGGCGCTGCTCGAACTGGCGGACGACGAGGACGAACTGATTCGCTCGGAATCGGCCTTCGCTCTGGGCGCCGCCCTTCGTTTTGGGCGCGATCCTCGGGTCGTCGCCAAGCTCGAAGAGTTGGCGGACGACCCATATACCGACGCTCGGTTCAACGCGACGGCGTGGCTCGCGCGTCTCGGCAGTCCCCGCGCGGCCGCTGGAATCGCCGAGATGCTCGATCCCGAAGCGATCGAGACCAGCGTCTCCGGCGAGAAGGCGATGTCCGAAGCAGTAAGCGAGCAGGCGGTCGCCGCCACTCAGGCGTTTAAGCGCAAGGTGCTCGTCACAAACGCCCTCGCGGCGGCCGGCGTGTTGCTGGGGCAGAAGTCGCTTACCGCTGAGAGCGTGGCGACGCTCCAGAGGGCGCTGGAGCGATTCATCGCCGCGCTGCCGGCCATGAAATTGCCGAAGCGCGTGCAAGACGACTTCTTGTCGGTGGCGGAGCTTACGCTGAAGCAGGTGCAGGCGCGGCGGGATAGCCCGTAGCGCTAGCAAGGGCGTGTCTGGTTCGCTTCATCTTTCTGGACGCCTTTGCTAGCGCTACGGGCTTTGGCGACTGTGCCATCTGTAGCGGTTGTAGCGGCGACGCCATTGTGCTCTTCGTTCGAAAGCCCGCGATTCCCATTGAACAGCCCGCGTCCAGTCGCTCCCATGGAGATAGCACGCGCCGCTAGCCCTACCGTAAGGACTGGCGCGTCTGCCGGTTATTTCCTTGCTAGCGGAAATTTTAAAGTGCAGGCATTTGCCTTGCGCGCGTTTGTCCGCAAGACTCACTTAGAGGATTAGAGGGGAACTTGTCGCGGCCACTACGCGCTCGCTAGTGCGCGTCGCACATCTTCTCAGGTACTTTCGTTGGGGTTGAACCATGAAGACTTTCGGTAACGCGCTTCGGGTCGCGCTCGCGGCCGTCGTTCCTATCGCTGCGACGCCAGCGCCCGCATGGGCGGACTGCTGCGGCGAGACCTTTCGGCTCGAGTGCCAAACCGTGTACGAAGAGCGGCAGGTCACGGCTTTTCGGATGGAGACCGAAACGGTGATGGACCAGATTCAGGTCACCCGCAAGGTGCCCGTGTGGGAGACCGAGCAGCGCGAGCGCCGCTATATGGTGTCGAGGCCTGTGCAGGAAACCAGCGTTCGCCAGGAGCGCTACACGGTGCAGAAGCCGGTGTACGAGACGCAGATGCGGGACTGTAGCTACGACCAGGTTCGCACGGTCGCCGAAACTTCGAGCCGCGAGGAGCG
>JBGSYU010000673.1:0-4373 GCA_041750715.1 Lacipirellula sp. | reverse complement strand
CGCTGCGGCTGACGGGGCCTCGAGCCGCTTTTCGTAAACCTCGTCGCCGGTCGCGGCGTCGACGCAGGTGACCACGCCGCCGCTAACGCTGTAGAGCAAGCCCTCGGCGAGGACGGGCGTGCCGATGCCGCCGCGGCGATTTGTGCTCCACAGCATCTGGCTTTCGCGCGCATCGCCTTTGCCGCCGGCGCGGACGGCCATCGAACCGCTGTCGCGCCCGCCAACCATGTAGGCGACGCCCTCGTCGGCGACGGCGCTGGTGCAAATATTTCGCGCTTGCGGGCCCTCGACGAACCAGCGGAGCTTGCCGGTGTCGGGGTTCATGCCCCACAGCTCGGCCGGCACGGCGATCACCAGCTCTTGCTTGCCGCCGGGCACGTCGACTAGCACCGGCGTGCCCCAAGTGCCCACCAGCCCCTCGCCCGGTTGCCGCCAAACTTCTTGGCCGGTTTTTTTGTCGAGGGCGACCAGCGCGGTGCTCTCCGAAGCGGCGGTGATGATGACGAGATCCTCGTACAGCATGGGACTGGACGCGGTGCCCCAGTCGTGCGGATCGGTGCCTTCGCCGACGCTGGCCCGCCAGCGTTCCTTGCCGTCCATGTCGAAGGCGACGACGCCGCTGAGGCCAAAGAAAGCGTAGATACGCTCGCCGTCGGAGACCGGGGTGTGCGACGCGTAGCCGTTTTCGGTGAACATTTGGCGGAACGGCTCGTCGGGCGTCGTCGGCGGGACTTCCTTCGCCCAGAGCTCTTCGCCGGTGTTGCGGTCGAAGCAGAGGATGTGCCGCCGGAGATCGTCGGGCGGATTCTCGCCGGTCCAGCAGGTGAGAATCACGCGGTCGCCGACGACGATGGGGCTGCTTTTACCAGGGCCTGGCAGCGGGACGCTCCACCTGAGGTTCTTCGACTCGCTCCACTCGGTGGGCGTCTTCGCATTGTCAGTCGCCACGCCGGAGCCGTTCTCGCCGCGAAAACGGGACCAATCGCCGGCGAGCGCCGTCGCCGCTAGCGACGACGCGACGAGGCCGATGGCGAGCAGGGCGATCGTAGCGCGGCGAGACGGGTGCATGGCGGGCTCCAGGAGTTGAGTGCGAACGGCGGGCGACTGGGCGTGGGAATGAACCCCGGCGGCGGCGGTCAGGGTTCGTCGAACGGGGGCGCTGGCGCTCGAAGCCCATTCTACCGCCGCAGCGCCGCCGAGCGTCAAGCGACGTTTCGCGTCCGGCGCGAGATATGCTGGACATCCCGCGGCCAGACGATCATAACGGAGGGCGGCGCGGCGCGCGGTGGGCGAGGTAGCGCTCTCTTTCTTGCCCCGAGGCGGCATGATTCGCGGGATACGCAAGAGCGTTCTGTGGGGGCTGGGGTTGGCCCTGGCGGCCCTGGCGGCCAGCGCGCTGCTGACTTTCCGAAATATCGAAGCCATTGCCCGGAAAGAAGCGCTGATCGTTCACACGCACCAGGTGCTCGACGGACTCAACCTGACGCTCTCCATCGTCAAGGACGCCGAAACGGGGATGCGAGGCTTCTTGCTCACGGGCGAAGAGCGGTATTTGGAACCGTACGATCGCGCCTCCGCCGGCATCGAAGAACAACTCTCGATCGTCAATGCCTTGGTTATAGACAGTCCGTCGCAGGCCAAGCGGCTTCAGTCGCTGCAAGCGAAGGTCGAAGCGCGGCTCGCGTTCCTCGCCCAGGGGATCGCGGCGCGTCGCGGCGACGGGGCGGCTGCAGGCCAGGAGCACGTTCGCCAGGGGCTCGGCAAACGGGCGATGGACGAAATTCGCGTCGATGTGGCCGAGATGATCGCCGTGGAGCAAGCTCTGCTGGAGCGGCGCGCCGCGGACGCGCAGACGATTTACGGCACCGCGTACGCCACGATGTTCGTGACGACGGCGGTCGGCGTGCTGTTGGTTTCCGGCGTTTTGGCGCTCGCCCTGCGGGAAACGGCGGAGCAGGCCACGCAGGCGGAGGAACTGGAGCAGCGCGTCCGGCAGCGTACGGTCGAGTTGAACGAAGCGAACGATGCGCTGAACGTCAGCAACCGCGAGTTGGAGCAATTCGCATCCGTGGCGTCGCACGATCTTCAAGAGCCGCTCCGCAAAATCGAGGCCTTCGGCGATCGGCTGAAAACGCGCAGCGCCGAACAGCTCGACGAACGGGGCCACGACTATCTGGCGCGTATGTTACAGTCGGCCTTGCGGATGCGAACGCTGATTAACGATCTGTTGACCTTCTCGCGAGTAACGTCCAAAACGCAGCCGATGCAACCAATCTCCCTCAAGGAGATCGCCGAGGCGGTGGCCGGCGACCTGGAAGGCCGGTTGCAGCAGGAGGGCGGCCAGATTTTAATTGGAGAATTGCCCGCGATCCAAGGCGATCCGTTGCAGATGCGGCAGTTGTTGCAGAATCTCATCGGCAACGGGCTGAAATTTCACCGCCCCGGCGTAGCCCCGGTGGTGAGGGTCGCCGCCCGAATGTTGCAAAACGGCGCCAACAATCCGGTGTGCGAGCTAACCATCGCGGACAATGGCATCGGATTCGAGGAAATCTACCTGGATCGAATTTTCGACGTGTTCCAGCGACTGCACGGTCGCAGCGAGTACGAGGGCACCGGCATGGGCTTGGCGATCTGCCGGAAGATCGTCGAGCGACACGGCGGCGAGATCACGGCGACGAGTAAACCCAACGAGGGCGCGAGATTTTTCGTCACGCTGCCCGCCAAGCAACGCGATAAGGAATCCCACGCATGACTAACGCCTTGCCCATCACGATCCTGATGGCCGACGACGACGCGGACGACCGCATGCTCACCAAAGAAGCGTTCGAGGCCAGCCGGTTGGCGAACGACCTGCGATTCGTCGAAGACGGCGTGGAACTGCTGGACTACCTCTACCATCGCGGCAAATACGCCGCCCCGGCCGACTCGCCCCGGCCCAGTATCATTCTGCTGGACCTGAACATGCCGAAGAAGGACGGCCGCGAGGTGCTGGCGGAAATCCGCCAGGACCCGGCGCTGGCCCACATCCGCATCATCATTATGACCACCTCGAAGGCGGAAGAAGACATTCTGCGGACGTACGACCTGGGCGCCACGTCGTACATCACCAAACCGGTGACCTTCGATTCGATGGTCGACGTGGTGCGGACGTTGGGCCGCTACTGGCTGGAAATCGTCGAACTGTCCAACGGGCACTGAGGGAATTGGCGTCGATGGACCACCCGTTGCGAATTCTGATCGTCGACGACGATCGCGACGATTTCGACTTGGCTCGCGAGCTGCTCGTCGAGGCGCTGGGCGAGGGAGTCGCGCTCGACTGGGCCGCCACCTACGACGAGGGATTGGCGGCGCTCGAGCGGCAAGTACACGACGTGTGCCTGCTCGACTACCAACTGGGCTCCAAAACGGGATTGGAGTTGCTCGGCGAGTTGCGGCGGCAGCGCATCGAGACGCCGACGATTCTGCTCACCGGGCTGGGTCAACGCGAAATCGACGTGCAGGCGATGCAGGCCGGCGCCGCCGACTATCTGACCAAGGAGCGGCTGCGGTCCGACGCCCTGGAGCGCTCCGTGCGCCACTCGCTGGAAAGGCATCGCGATCGCTTGGCGCTCAACCAACTCAACGAATTGCTGGAAAGCCGCGTCGAGCAGCGCACCCGCGAGCTGGAGCAGGCGAACGAGGAACTTCGCACCAGCGATCGGCGAAAGGACGAGTATATCGCCATGCTCGCGCACGAGTTGCGCAATCCGCTAGCGCCGATTAAGAATTCGCTGGAGGCCATGAGCCGCAGCCCCGACGACGTGCAGCTCTGGCGCGACGCACGGGCGATCATGCAGCGACAGACGGACCAAATCGTGCGGCTGATCGACGACCTGCTGGAGGTTAGCCGCGTCAGTCAGGGGAAAATCGCGCTGCAGAAAGCGCCGATGGCACTGGAAGCGGTGGTCGCCCAGGCTGTCGAGGCGGCCCGTCCGCAGATCGACGGTCGTCGGCAGACGTTGGTCGTCGACTTACCCGAAGGGCCGACGCGGCTGACGGCCGACGCCGCGCGCTTGGCCCAAGTGGTTGGCAACCTGCTGAACAACGCGTCGAAGTTCACGCCAGCCGGTAGGCCGATTACACTGACGCTGCGAAGGGCCGACTCGGAGGCGATCGTCAGCGTTAGGGACGAGGGCGCGGGGATCGCTCCGGAGGATCTGAGCCGCGTGTTCGACATTTTCCGGCAAGTCGACCCGCCCGGACAATCCGCCGACGGCGGGCTCGGCATCGGCCTGACGCTGGTGCGCGAACTGGTGGCGCTGCACGGCGGCAGCGTCGAAGCGCGGAGCGACGGATTGGGCCAGGGGAGCGAGTTCATCGTGCGGTTGCCGCTC
>JBGSYU010000672.1:0-6553 GCA_041750715.1 Lacipirellula sp. | reverse complement strand
GCGCCGGGGAATGGCGGCGGGGGCGGCTTCTTCTTCTTCGAAGTTGAATTCCACTTCGCGGCGCGCAGCTGAAGCGGCGGGCGACGGCGATGCCGCGCGTGCCGCGGAGGCGCCAGGGGTGGCGCCGAATACAGGCGGCGTGAGGGTTTGAGTGGCCATGGGTTTTGGGGGTGTTCGGCGCTAAGCCGCAAGCAGCAAGGGGCGAGGGGCGAGAGGGTTACTCGAAGAAGGCGACGCGGGCGACTTCTTCGAGGCTGGTTTGTTCCATTTCCGCGAGGCGCAAGCCGCCTTCTAGCAAGGTGTGGTGGCCGTTGTCGACGAGCCACTGGCGAATGGCGTCGACGGGCGCATCGCGGGCGATTAAGCGGCGCAGCTCGGGGTCGGAGGGGAGCACTTCGTAGATGCCTTTGCGTCCTTGGAAGCCTGTGTCGAAGCAATCGCGGCAGCCTTCGCCTTTGGCCCAACTGCGGCGCTTGTCGCCCTTGAAATGCAGGGCGTCGAGGTATTCCGCCGCGGCGTAATGGGTGGTCTTGCAGTTCTGGCAGATCGTGCGAACGAGCCGCTGGGCAACCACGCCCACCAGTGCGGCGGCGAGTTTATAGCTCTCTACGCCCATGTCCATCAGCCGCATCACGGCGCCGGCGCTGTCGTTGGTGTGCAGCGTGCTGAGTACGAGGTGGCCGGTGAGCGCCGCTTGCACGGCAACCTGCGCCGTCTCGGGATCGCGAATTTCACCGACCATGATGACGTCGGGGTCTTGCCGCAGGATCGAGCGGAGCGCGCCGGGGAACCCCATGCCGCGGCCGCTTTCAACCTGCACCTGGTTGATCAGCTCGATCTGGTATTCGACCGGGTCTTCCACGGTGACGATATTGCGGTGGACCGACTTAATCAGCTCCAGCGCAGAGTACAGCGTCGTGGTCTTACCGCTACCGGTGGGGCCGGTGACGAGCATCAGCCCGTACGGTTTGCGCAGCAGGTCTTTGACGACGGTGAGCACGCCGGGCGGCATGCCCAACTCGCCGAGGTTGAACGTGAGGCGGCCCTTGTCGAGCACGCGCATCACCACCTTTTCGCCCAGCACGGTGGGCAGCGTGGAGATACGCAGATCGACTTCCTTACCGTCGGCCACCACCTGGCACCGGCCGTCTTGCGGCATGCGGTGCTCGGCAATGTCCATTTTCGCCATGACCTTGATACGAGAGACGATCGTCGGGTAAATATCGCGGCGCGGCCGCAGCACTTCGACGAGTTGGCCGTCGACGCGGTAGCGAACGGTGGCGCTCTTGCGGCCCGGCTCGATGTGGATGTCGCTGGCGCCTTTGCGAACCGCCTGGAGCACCAGGTAGTTCACCAGGTTGATGACGGGGCTGCCCTCGACGAGCTGATGGACCGAGGTGGCGTCGACTTCGTCGTCGGCGCGGAGCTCGACGGCGGAGTCGTCGAGGTCGGCGGTGACGGCATCGACCCGGAAGTCGTCGTCGTAGGCGCGGCGCGTGATGCGGTCGATGGCGGCTTTGAACGCAAACACCGGCCGGACGGTCAGCCCGGTGGCGGTTTCGATGCGGTCGATGCGGTCGAGGTCGAGGGGGTCGTCGGTAGCGACGGTCAGCTCGTTATGCACTCGGAAGAGCGCGATCGCGCTGAGGCGCTCCGCGAACGCGCGGGGTAGCAGCCGGACCGCCATCGGGTCGAGCAGCCCCTCGCGAAGTCGCACGGCGGGGACGGCGGTTTGCAATTCGATGAAGGGGAGCAAGTCGTCTTCGGTGACGAAGCCCAGTTCGAGCAGCGTTTCGCCGAGGCGCTGCTTGTTGTCCGCTTGGCGGCTTAGCGCCGTTTCGAGTTGAGCGCGTTCGATCAGGCCGGCTTCGACCAAGCGTTCGCCGAGCGGAGCGCGCGAGGGGAGCGCTAAGCCGCGAGCGGCGGGGGGGGAGTACACGGCGCCTGGGGCGGCGAGGGCGGTCATTCGGCGAAGCTTCCTACGGCGGATCGAACCAGGGCGTGTTGCTCGAATTTGTGTCCGACGCCGGTGACGCGCAGGATGTCCGCGCAGAGCGGGTTAATGGCGGCAAGCTTCATCGCGCCGCCTCGGGACTCGACCGCTTCGCGCAGTTCGACAAGCGTCTCCAGGCCGACGCTGTCCAGCAGCGGCACGTCATGGAAGTCGACCACGAGCATGGGGCGACCGGCGCCGAGGCCCTCGAGCACGGTTTGCTTAAACTCTTCGCAGTGCTCGGCTTCGAGGGGGCCCTTGGGATGAACTACGCCGACGGCGCCTTGTTTTTCGATAGGGAACATTTAGGTAGCCGTGAGTGGTGATTGGTCATCCTGAGCGGAGCGAAGGATCTAGCTTGGGTTCCAGATTCTTCGCTGCGCTCAGAATGACGGGAGTTATCTGGCGCCATTAGGTAAGCGGCAATGAAACGGTGAACGTACTGCCTTTGTTGAGCTCGCTATCGACGGTGATTTCGCCGCCGTGCATGCGGACGACTTCGCGGGTGAGCGACAGTCCCAGGCCGGTGCCGGTTTCGGCCTGCACGCGGGGGTCGTCGCTACGGAAAAACTTGTCGAACAGGCACGGCAGGTCCTCGGCGGAGATGCCGACGCCAGTGTCTTGCACGGCGATGCGCAGTTGGCCGTCCTCCACGCGCACCTTCAGCGACACGCGCCCACCGGTCGGCGTATATTTGGCGGCGTTGCCCAGGATGTTGACGACCACCGCTACAATCTTATCCTTGTCCAGGTGCAATTCCGGCATCTTCGGGGGCAGGTCGGCGTCGAACGCAATTTCTTTTTGTTTCAAGAGGGGTTCGACCTTCGACAGCACTTCCGCGAACAGCCGCCCGGTCTCGACTTTCTGTCGATCGATCGTGAGGGCTCCCGCTTCCATGCTCGAAATGCTCAGCAGATCGTCGATGAATCGCGCCAGCCGCGTCACTTCGCTATTGATGATGTTGCAGAATTCTTTTTGGAGTTCGACGTCGATGCATTCGGCCGTGGCGAGCGTCTCGGCGTAGGCCTTGATGTTCGACAACGGGGTGCGAAGCTCGTGCGTGGCCGTGTCGATGAAGCGGTCGCGGGTTTGCTCCGCGAGCTTCTGCTGGGTGACGTCGCGTAGCGACCAGACATGTCCGTACGTCGCGTCGTCGCCCAGCGGCAGTCGAGCGACGCGGAGGATGCGCTCGCCCTCGCCGCCGCGGCCGGCCATTTCACACACCGTGGTACGGCGCTGGGCGGCCGGCTCCAAGAGTTCGCTACCGTCGGGGCACTGAACCACTTCCAGCAATCGCGTTTCCAGCTCTGCGCCGGTCAGCGCGGCGGACGTGTCCTCATTTCCCAAGAGCGCGGAGATGGCGCGGTTGGCGAACGCGATGCGACCCTCGGCGTCGGTCACCGCGATGCCGTCGGACAGCCGCTGAAGGACTTGCTCGTACTGCGAATCGGCGTGCGTGCGTGCGGCCTCCTGGAGCAGATGATCGACGTCGCCGCGCAACGATTGGCGCTGGGCCGTTTGCAGTTGCTCGACCACGCGGTTCCACCCTAGCGACATGGCGTCGCGGGCGCGGCGGGGCTGGAGTTCAACGGACTCGCTCAGCGGCTGCAGGGCGATCTCGCGAAGCCGAGTCTCCACGTCGGAAACCGGCCGCGAGAGTCGCGAGAGGACGACGGCTCCGATCGCGACGACGGTGAGCGGGGCTAATACGGCAACCGGCACGAAGGGAGCGGCGGACAGCACCGTCGCGCTCAGGCTCGGCTCGACGAGGCCGACGCGCAGCTCGCCCAGCGACGCCTGGCTGGTGGCAAGCTCGACTCGGTACTCTTGCACGACGGAGCCTTCGGACGTCGAAAAGCGAACCCCGATGCAATCGCCGTAGCGGGTTCGCGTGCCGGCGGGCTCGGTCGAAGGCCGGCCCTTGAGGCCCGCATCCGTGTGCGCCAGATACGTGCCGTCGACGGCGACGATCGTCCAGTAGGCGGCGCGACACTCGTTTTGCAACTCGGCGATGACGCGGTCGAGGCCTCGTTCGCCGTTTTGCAGCCAGTGCAGTTCGATCGTCGCGGACGCCTTGCCCAATCGCGACAGGCAGCTATTGGCAAGGCGATCGCAGATCAAGGCATGCGAAGTGAGCAGTAGCGCCGACGCCACCCAGCACACGGCCGCCAGGCCGAAGCAGAGATAGTAAGCGACGATCTTGCGGGAGAGGCCCGTTTTGCTGCGGCTGGAAACCATGGCTTTGTGACGTAATGCGAGCCTGTTCCATACGGGTGTTCCGCCCGTCATCCTGAGCGAAGCGAAGGATCTAGTAGGTCTGGGCGACGCTGCGTCCTATCTAGCGTGCTTTCAGATTCTTCGCTTTGCTTAGAATGACGATATTTAATTCGTACCGAGTAAACCATCAACTGACAGCGACCCCGAGCAATTGGCACGCGGCGCCAACGACCTCGGCGGGGCTGAAGGGTTTTGGAAATATGGCGCTAATCTCCAGCTCCTGCTTCAGCGCCGGAAGTTCCAACTCCAGGCCCTTGGCCGTTAGCAGGATAATCGGCGTGTGCGCATACTTCTCATCCGCGCGCAGGCGGCGGCAAAGTTCGAGGCCGGTCATTTCCGGCATTTGCTGGTCGGAAATGATGATGTCGAACGTTTCCGCTTGCGCGCACTCGAAGGCCTTACGACCGTTGGCGGCGATGCGCGCGTCGAAGCCCGCCCGAGTGAGGGCGAACTGCGTAACGCGCGCCAACGCTACGTTATCGTCGACGACGAGCGCTTTTCCGCGAGAATTCATGGTGCTGGTACTTCTTGGAAAAAAACGTCTGGCGTCGATCGCAGTGCGTTACCGAGGGATGCGTCTAGAACGTGTTGTAGTTGATCGATCCATCGCTCGCCGAGGGGCCGCTAAAGTTGCAGATGAACTCACCCGTGTTGGTGTTGTATAGCCAGCCCGTGGTCGAGTCGGTGGTCATCGCGCCCGTGACGGGCTTCACGGCAATGCTCCCTAAGACGCCCGTCGGTCCAACGGTGCATTTGGGGAACGGGCCTCGAATGTACTCTTGCAGCGCGCCATGAAGGTTAGTGCCCGGCGCCGTACACGGCGGCGGGGTGCCGAACCGGGCCGTGTGCAACTCGATCCCGTCGCGAATGATCGCGAGCGTTTGCCGCAGGCCGTTGTCGGTCGCTTTCGCCGAAGTGTTGAACATCTTGGGCGCCGCAACCCCGGCGAGAATGCCGAGGATGAGGATCACCACCACCAATTCCACGAGCGTGAAACCCTTGCGCTGCAACATGTGATCTGCCCTTTCTAAAGTACTGATTGCCCGTTACCGACCTTCGACGTCTCGTCGAACGTCGTAACGTAACCCGGTGTGCGTATTCGGGGCCGAGTGGTCCCCGCTGGAAAAGCGTAGCACGCACTTCCGTCGGGGGATTCGGCGGCAAGCGTCTAAATTCAAATGTGTTTTCGGCGGGCTAATCCTCACCACCGGCGCAATCCGCACGTTCGACTCGGCGATCGGTCGCTAGCTGGCGTGACCTATTCTTTCTAGGTAGGCCCAACGGCGTTGTAGCTGGGGTCTGCGACCCCGGAGCTTGCGACGAAGAGCCGGCCTCACAGAGGCTGGCTACAACAGAGGCCGACTACTTGTTAGAAGGAGTACGCGCTCGTGACCACATTGATTGCTGAAGGCCTACTGTCGCCGGCTACGCTTCGCGCCCACGCGGCGCTGCAGGCGGCGCTGCAATGCCCTTTGGAACTCTGGCAGCGACAAGCTCCCGGTCATTGGCGTTTAAGCATGGCCGCGACCGGCGATCCGTTCGACGAGCGTAGCGACGACGCCGGCCAATGCGATCCGAGGACGGCTTCATTGCTAGAACAGGCTCACGCCGCCGGTCGCGCATCTTGCTCCGCCGAAGTCGATCGTCTGGCGACCATGGCCGTGCCCTTCGCGTTCGACGGCGCCGACCCGTGTACGGTTGCGGTGGCGGAGCTCGACGCGGCATGCGGCGCCTACGCCGAGCGGCTGGCGGATGCGCTACTTCGCGAACTGCACCAGCAGGATGAGGTCGATTGGCTGCAGGAGGAGAACTTCGTGTTCTCGCAGCAGGTGACCGACGATTTCGAAGAGCTGACGTTTCTCCGGCAGATGGCGACGCAGTTGGCCGTGAAGGACACGTCGCTCGACGTCTTTCAACTGGTCGACCACATCATCGCCGGCCTGCGGGAAATGATCGGGGCGGAAGCGGTTTACTTTATTCGCGGGGGCGGGGACGACCGTCCGGAGGCGATTGCGAACCGCAGCCCGAGCCTCGAGACGCCCGACGGCGTCGATCGCGAGACGGTCGTCCGACTCGCCAATGTGTTTTGCGATCGAGCGGCGGCGGGACCGTGCGTGAAGAACGATATGGACGCCACCGATCCGGCAGCCAGCGCCGCGGGGGTGCGACAGTTTTTAATGGTGCAGGTGAGCACGGGTCCGCGGAGCTTCGGCTGGTTCGTGGCGATCAATCGCAATTCGGCCGGCCGGCAATGGGCGCCTAGCCCGCTGCTGCAACTGGGAC
>JBGSYU010000671.1:0-8547 GCA_041750715.1 Lacipirellula sp. | reverse complement strand
GGACGACGGGCGCGTGTCCAGCCTGCGCTGACTCCGCGCGGTCCATAGGAGCACTACTGCTGCGAGACGGGTCCGCTTGCGCATGATCGATCCCTCTCGGGGACCGACCGTGGCACCGAGGGGGTCACCGATCCGTTACGGATTCGCGCTCTGTCAGAGCAGCGCCGCGGATCAGATGGGATCGCCGGCGGCCTCCGGCTGATAGGTGATCTCGACGACGCGCAGGCGGCGCGTCCGTCCGCTCGGGAGCGGCCAGTCGATCGTGTCTCCCACCGTGAGCCCGAGAACCGCGGCGCAGAACACCAGCGGTTCGGGCAGTTCGCCCCATTCTTCCATAATCCCCACCAACGGCAGGCCCTGTCAAGGAAATTGGGTTGGGGACCAGGAGAACTACAAAGTCCTGAAGCTGTCACTCTGAGGTACTCCGAAGAGTCTGGCCAGATTCTTCGGAGTACCTCAGAATGACCGTGCGCGCGGGACTTTGCAGTTCTCCTGGGCTGGGGGTTGGGGGTTGGGGTATGAACGTCGTATCCACCAACTCACTAGAATCGCTTTAGCTGGCCTCTCTGAAGCCGGCGTTCGACGAATCCCGGGGGCACCGACCCCGGCTGCATTCTCCCCCCATTCCCCAGTCCCCATTTCCCAGCCCCCAGCCTCCCTATTCAATCCTCCGCCGCAAACGAATGACATTCTCCACATTATGATCCACCCCCGGCTCAAACCCGGCAGGCATCGTCCGGTCGATGATGTAAAAGGAGCGCATGCGGCGAATATCGCCCGTCTCGACGCCGTCTTCTTTCGCGAGCATGTAGCCGTCGGGGTACACGCGCCTAAATAGCGCAGTTTGCATTGGAGCCGTGAAAGTGCCGGTCACCGGATGCAAATCGTTGAACTGCGTCCGATTCGCTTCCTCCACCTCGAAGAACCCGATTGTCACCCAGACCGCGTATACGTTGGAGCGTGTCGTAACGAGGTTGTTCAACCGCGTAATCGGCTGATAGCGAAAGTAGGGATTCCGGCCTGAATCGCGGTACTGATGTGGTGGCCCGGTGGTTACCGGCTCGAACAATGGCGCCGAGGTGAGGCTCGTCGGGTCGGCGCGGCGCAAGAGCCCGCAATCGAATCCGCTTTGTATCATCTCAGGAATCGGAACCAACTCCCCTGCGTCGGGCGCGCGAAACGGGTTTGTGAAGAACGTGGGGTTAGCCGGAACGAGCTGGAACGATGGTGCCACACTGCTCCAATTCGGTTTCGCATGTTCTTCCTTATCGTTGGGCGTCAGACCGCCGTCGCCGTGAAAAATACCGTTCCAGACGTCCTCGCTTGTAATTGCGTTGATGTTGATCTTGCCAGGGTCGCGAAACTCAGACAGCGTATTAAAGGGCGGTTGACGGTTGAAACGAGGATCGGTCGGATCCGTGACGTTGGCGCCGTACGGCGTCGGATTAAACCACGTCCGACTTCCTGCAAATAGCGACGGGGTCTGAACGTATTCCAGCATTCGGTAAAGATGCGTCAGCCTGTTATCGGGTTCCTTTGCCGCTAACGGATTTGGGGCGACGCCGTCAACTGCGTCCTGGAAGAAGTTGAGCAAATGGCCGAAAGGCTTGTGCGTGCTTTGGGGTGCATCGTTGTCGACGGCTGCGGTCGCATCGTAGGCTCCATTCGATCCGTTAATTATCGAGAACTCCCGCAGCAATTGCGACGAGCGCGACCGCGGCACGAGCATCAGCTCGTTTCCGCTTACGAATGGACGATTATTCCAGGCGAGCCAAGGAAACGGTTCGGACGGCTGCATGCGCTTCAACACCGGGTCGGCCTGAGCCGGGGAAACGAACGGCTTATTCAGAAAACCAAGTGTATTGTCCGGCAAATTAGGCATTAAGTGCGATGAATCCCTACCTGCATCCGCGTTCGGCGACTGAGCGAGGTTTTCAGGACTCCAAACATTTGCATTGACGACCGCCGCCGCTCCCTGTCCGCCGTTTGGCGCATTGTCTTCGCCGCGCTGGATGCTGGAAAATGTCGCGCCGGCCGCTTGATTGTTTTGTGGTCCAGCCGTCGTCATTTCATCACCATCCTGAGATCGTCCGTTGAACACCATCACGTTTGTGCTCGTGACATCCACCGTCAGGTAGGGGTTAACCGCCTTTGAGTTGTCGTGCCCCGGCTTGCCTTGCTCAGGATTCCAGGGCCGCAATGGGTTTGCTAGTCGCTGCAAATAGATGACGCTAAAGTCTGGCTGCGAGCCAAACACCTCCAATCGCGTTTCGCCATCCTTACGCATCAGCGGATGGTCCAGCGGAATATCAATCGGCGATCGTAGTCCCGCGGTCGGTCCCTTATGATACTCTCCTTCGGCGCCTTGCGCCGCCTGCCACATGCTATTGAGATGCTGTGCAGGATAACCTTCGGCGGGTTCGGAGACAGTAAGACGGCGGGTTTCGTCCAGGCCGGTGACTTTGTCGTAGACTTGGTCGATGATGGCCACGTCGGCGACAGTTTGGCTAGCATCGCCGGGGACCGGCGGCAAGGGTGAAACGTTTTCAGGCGGCGCTTCCATCAAGAAATTCATCGTCGCGTGCATCGGGACTGAACCGGTGTCATCGAGAAGCCGCACCGTGCTTGGCGCATTGAGATTTGCGTTCAACACGATGCGTTTTATTTTTGCGCCGGGAGGCGGAGCGGGAACCTGCCGGAGATCGCCCATCGGTGCTTCATAAATTCCCGAATTCGGCGCCGTCTCAATCCCCGAGCCGATCACCATGTATCGGCCCGGACGCACCGAACGAACTTTGTTCGTGCTGTCGTTGAAAAACGCGATGCCGTCGTCTTCCCACAAGGGATTGTTTTTTTCCGGGTCGACGCCGGTGAGATAGACGCTGCGGTCTGGATTCTTAGGACGCTTGTTCGCTTCGGGGTCATCCGGATCGAGGACATTTCCGTTATCGATCGCGTCATCGCTCTTATAAATCATCAATCGCCAGACGGGGCTGCCATCGACGGCGCTTGCGCTTAAATTGACACCCAAATCGTCGGCCGGACGCGGCGCAGGCGGCGCCGGCATCACGAGGTGCGTATCCGCATTGGCAGCCGGATTGGCCGGCCACGGATTAAGCAGCTCCAAGAAAAACGCCCCGCGCGGCCGCGTAAGATTATCGAGGCTCGCGTCGGGTTGTCCGGTGCTTTCGCCGTCCATCTCGGCGTCGTCGGTGTCGCTGTCCGCATGTTTCTCGGTGCGACGATCGTGCCATGCCAGCGTCTCGGTCATCACAAGTTCGGGACGCTCAGCGCCCCACACCAACTGCACGGCGGCAGTCGGCAGATAACTAGCCGGGGCTTTCGGTACGCTCGGATTGACAATGTCCCAGCCGTCGAATGGGTTCACGTCGTACTCGAACGCCGTCATGATGTTGTCGGGGTCGCGAAAATCAACCGCATTGATCGCCCATTGCGCCATGCGGCGCGCGAGTTCTTGATCATCTGACTTCGTGGGATCGATGCCGTTGGCGTCCAACGTGAGCGTCAGCGCCAGCACATACAGATGCCGGGCCATCAACTGCCGCTGTAGCAACGAGTCGTCGTCGTCAATCACGCCGTCGCCATTCGCTTCGAGCGGCCGGAACGGGGCAAGAGTGAAGCCGGACGGAAGGTTCGGACCAGGGCCGCCCGCCCGCGCATTATCGCTCCAAGTAATCTTCGGAGCGGAATCGATCAACTCTTCGCCTGGTTCGTCGACCACGCCGTTGCTATCGTCATCACGGCCATTACCCAGCGGACGGTTCACGTCCAATCGCACGCCGTCTGCTAGTTCCGGGGCGAGGAGTTGATTGACTATGCCTCGTACTGTCTGTGCTTGCGCTGCGCTGAGCGCGCTCGGAAAAGGCGGAAACGCGGGACTTTGCGCTACTCGAACGCGCATCTCCACAAGGTCCGCCGTAGATCGCGGCAACCGCGTGTTCGGCGCCGGCGCCAGTAGCGCGCGCATCTCGTTAGGCAATTGCACACTGGGGGTCGGTAGTTCATTGCTGTCAGTGGTAATGCGCAGGCGATTGACCATCGAACTCGAATCGAGGGCGCCAGATAAAACCGCCAGCCGCCCCGGCAGACTGCCTGCATCGGCGTCGAACATGCGCAGCGCCCGTTCAAGCTCCGCCAAGGAAAACGGCGCGTCCGCCGACGACGGAAGTCCCAATGAGCCGCTCACGCCACGCGCGGCCCGGGCCGACACGTCCATTTCATACGGCGTATCAGCGCCGCGAAGAGCAGGCAGCTCGCTTGGCAACATCGCTTCGAAAATCAACTGCCCGAAGCCGTTGAGCGCAGGCCCGTAGCGAGCGCTCACATTCGGCGGCGACACGAAACTCGACAACGCGCTCGCCCGCTGCGGCCACCCGAATCGGTCGACTTGCGACATTAAATCGAAGCCCGCAAAGCCCGGGACGCCATCGAATCCGTATCGACCAGGTCCCACGAGTCTGCCGTTGAGGTCCTCGACGGGTTGCCCCGCCTTCGCATTCCCCACTTCGTACTTCCCGGTCAAAATCCGATAAAAGTGGTTCGATCCCAAGGCCTGTTCGAGGCTGATATCCGCCGGCCCGTATCCGACGCCGCGGGGTGTCGATGTAATCGGGTCCGTAGTATTTGGCCCGGTGGGAACAGTCGCCGGCGTCCCGTCGGCGTACGCGGCGGTTATAGGCCCACCGGCGCCGACCAAATCGAACGTTCCTGCCGTGTTAACGTTCGGCCTTCCATCCAAATCGATGAGCAGAATTGCGGCCATCGCCCGAACGAGTTTGCCATGCGGACCCGCAATGACAGGCGTGCCGACGTCGATCCAAATGCTGTCGCGCACGCCGTCATTATCATTGTCGACGTCCCACGGACCAGAAATTACCTGGTCGAACAGTGCTGCCGATGGCGGCCCATAAACTGCGGGGTCGCTAGCGTCAGTTTCTAACGCAGTCGCAAACGCCGAAGAAAACGGCGCCAGGTCGGGATTACTGCCCGTGAACTTCGGGTGATAAAACCAGTTGGGGCGAAATAGTATCCTGCTTATCAGCAGTGGATTAACGTCCGCTTGAGTTTTCCAATAATTGAGCAGTTCGGGACGGTGAAACGACGGCAGCACGACGTTGTCGAACAAGCCACCCGTGGCAGAGGCGTTTGGAAAAGGGTTGCTACTTGGCATCCTCGCCAGCGCCATATTCTGGAAGTCGGGGAGGTCGTACGGCTCATTGGCGCCGCCTGCGGCTGCCGGGCCGATTCGTCCCGCCAAGGCCGACCTTTGCTGAGCCGAAAGCCCAAGGCTTAGTTGCGACGCAGTTAACAGATGGTCAACATTTGCAGTGCCAGTTGCCGTTTTGACTAGGGCCTGGTTAAACATGACCGAGTTCGGCAAGAGCGCTACCAGCCGATTTGCGCCAGCCGTGTTCTCCTGCAGTGTCAATCGGGGCAGGGGCGGGGATCCTGGCGGCACTACCGTTGTAAGGGCGGCTTTGTCTAACCCAAATCCTGTTCCATTGAACGGGCGGCCGTTAATGAGAATTCGCGTTGGCGCCGCCGGTGAACTCAATTGAGCTGGGTTGGTTACGATCGTGCCGTCCGATAAGGGGAACGCCAATACGCTGATGACGGCGTTCGCGGTCGTGGCTACGTCTGGCGGACGATAGCCGATAATTCGCGTTGAATGCCCGGCCGCCGGGCCGCTGAGGAACGTTACCACAAGTCCGTTGTATGCGGAGTCAAGCGGCGAGAGGTACTTCGCATCTTCCTCTAGCGGTTTCGGAGGCGAGGCAGTGCTTGGCTTGACAACGAGTTGCCCGAACAAATCTCGGAGTGTGCCGGGCGTCAACTCAAACTGCACCATCTGCCCGGCGGTGGGGTTCGTTCCCGCGGCGCTCACGGGCGCCGCCCACGCGACGTTCGTAATTTGCGCCTGAAACCCATCCGTCCCATACATATCCGCCAGCAGCGAGTGGAACCTCAGCGAGCTGTTCGGGTTATTCGTATCCCGCACCAGTTGCAGCAGCACTTCGTCTAGCAGGTCGCCCATCGCGGCGGCATTGCTTAGCCGTAGCGTGCCGCGGTGGGCGGCTTTGGCCGCTTTTTCCGATTGCTTCGCCGTGATCACGAACGCCGTGCCGACCATCAGGAACAGCACCAGCAGGCTCAGCACCACCAAGAGCAGCACGCCGCGGCGCCGTTGGCGGCGGGGGCTGGGGGCTGGGGGCTGGGGGCTGGAGGAAGAACGGGGGGAACGCGCGCGGCAACGCGCGGACGAACTCCGTCCTTCGGCTTTCCGCTTTCGGCTTTCCGCGTTGTAACTAAACATAGTTTTTCGACTCCCAGCCCCTCGCTCGCCCCTCTGCTCTTCCTCTTACTGCCTACTGCCCACCGCCTACTGCCTACTAATTTCTCTCCATCGCCAACGACTGCGTGCTGACCCCAATCACCCCCGGCATGAAGATCGCTTGAAGGTTGAGCGACGTGTCCGTCGGCCAGTCAGGCCCCTCCAGTGAGAGCGTCCGTCCCGGCATGGTGCCGGCGTCAACCGGCTGGTCCGTCGTCTCGTCGTCGATGTACTGAATCTTGTACCACTTAAGGAGCAACTTTCCGTTCGGTTGCACGCCGGCAAGCAGCATCCAGTTGCTTTGGCGGATATCGAGGACGGCGGCGTCCACCAACTCTGACGTGCCCTCAAAAACAACAAGCTCTCGGTCTGCGATCCACTCGGCCGTGATAGTTCGCTCGGATGCCGCCGAAGGTACGTCTTCGCGCTTGTTGAAGACCGCCACCGAAACGTCGAATAGCGCGCTGCTGTACTCTGAATTCGATGGCTGAAAGGAGAGTGTTGGATAGTCGATGCCACCGCCGACAACTTTTGGAGCCGCCGTCGGCACGATCGTTGCAATCCACGAATAGCTGCCCGCATAACCGCGCGCAAGCGGAATGTCATCGGTCGGGTCGTTCGGCGTGCCCTTGTTGTCCGCCGCGAACCGTAGTATTCCAGGCCGGTCGTCTTGCTCGGGCGTCTCGTTCGACATGTCGTCGCGAAGCCGAGTGATCGTCTCGGCAACCGCCGCCGTCATGGTCGGAAGGTCCGGGTTTGTCGATGGAACGCTGATGCGACGAATAGGCCACTTGCTCCCGTTAAGGCCACGCGGATCGGACGAGACATTATAGCGCCACGGGTGTCCATCCTGGCCAAACGGAAACGTGTACGCGCCAAGAATCTTCGGCGTGGCATTATAAGCTTCGGCCACACCGATGGGATCAAGAACGAACGCGTGGCCTGGCCCGGTGGCCGCGGTCGTTGACGCCCGAGCGTTAAAGCTGCCGGGTGACGGCGCGTAAATTGGATGAATTACATGATAGTGTACGCTCGACGCAAGCGTGCCGCCTTGAGCGCCTGACGTGACTGGCTCCGCATACAGCCAAGCCCATGGATTCAGCATCCCGCGCGCTTTCAAATCCGCAAACGCCTGATCGGCGAGCGCGGCGCCGCGGTCGTATTGTTCGCCTTTGCCGGCGTAGTGGTTGCCCACCGGGAAGACGGCGGCGACGCCCATCAGGCCGAACAGCAGGACGAACATGCTGATGAGGACCTCCAGCAGGGAGATGCCGCGGCGGGGGCCGCTGGGACTGGGGGTTGGGGGCTGGGGGTCGGGAAAAATGCCGGGGAGGCTGTAGGCTGTTGGCT
Organism: Lacipirellula sp.; assembly: GCA_041750715.1. Lineage (GTDB taxonomy): Bacteria > Planctomycetota > Planctomycetia > Pirellulales > Lacipirellulaceae > Lacipirellula. Next base: position 845 of record JBGSYU010000671.1, on the reverse strand, counting down.
GTTGGCTGTTGGCCAGAAAGGCGAAACGGTCTTGCAGCCCCCGGCTCTGCCGGGGGGTCGCGTGGCGGAGCGTCGAGTGCTGCCACCCCCGGGCAAAGCCCGGGGCTACAACGCGTTGGCTCGCAACTCGCCACTCGCAACTGGCAACTCTTCGCACCATCACCGCCCCCCTTCGGACTGCATTTGCGCGGCGAACTCGCGGGCGCCGGGGTTGTTGCCGACGCCGTTTAACTGGCGCCGCCGCAGTTCGTCGCGTTTATCCCGGGGGTCCGTGGGAAGCATGTCGATGTACGGTAATTGCTCGGGATTGAAGCTCGTGTTGTTCGCCGACGTGACGACCCGACCGGCGCGATTCACCGTGACCCAGCGGCTGTCGGCGTTCAGCCAGTTGATGCGCGAGCGGCGCTGAGCGAGGTTGTCGGCGTCGAGAATTGGAAACGCGTCAAAATCGTAGTCGTCGGCGTTCTGCGAGCCGTTGTTGCCGTTCTCGAAGACGCCTAACAGAATGAAAATCTGGGCCACGCTACTTCGCAGCTTGTTCTTGTAAATCAGGCCGTCCAGGGCGCCGTTGGCATTGAACATGACGCCAACCAAGTCGACGCCGCCCCCATCGAACGTTTCAGGGGAATTCAGTCCCGTTGCTCCGGACGCTTGCAAGTCGATGCCGATGCCGCGGGGAAATTGCAGCGGCGCGTCCGACGTGTTCGCCGGCTGCCGGCGGATTCGGTAAGACCGAGCGCCGGTCGGCGCTTGCCCGCTGTCGCTAAGCAAAATGCATGAGAGCGTCGTCCCGGGAGTCGGCGCCGGGAGACTCGAATCCGAGAGCAAATACTCGGTGCCCGTTT
>JBGSYU010000670.1:0-1680 GCA_041750715.1 Lacipirellula sp. | reverse complement strand
TCGCCGGGGTAGGCGATCGCGGCTTGCGACTCGAGATAGAACTGCTCCTGGCCGCCGATTTGGAGTTCACCCGTGAGGCGGTGGGGGGCCTTCTCCAATTCTGATGTCGTGTCGCCGCGGGAGATGCGGCGCTCGACGCTGAGGAAACGCTGCTGGGCGATGGATTCCTCGATGGTGAGGATTGGGGGTTCTTCGGTGGTGGTTAGTTTGATGGCCGCTAAGCCGCGAGCGGCGGATTCGCGAGACGCCGCGGCGACGATGGCGATGGGCTGGCCGACGTACATCAGGCGGCCGTCGGCGAGGAAGGGTTCGTCGGCGGCGAGGGGGCCGAAGAGATTGTGGCCTGGGACGTCGGCGGCCGTGTAGACGGCGACGACGCCGGGAATCGCGGCTGACGCTGAAGCGTCAACCCCGTCGAGCGTGCCGCAGGCGATGGGGCTGGGTAGAAAGCCGACGACGAGCTCGCCGACCATCGACGGGGCGTCATCGAGGTAGAGCGCCTGGCCAGTGACGTGGCCGACGGCGGAATCGTGAGGGATGGTTTTACCGACGGAGGGCATGGGAGGAGGGGGGTCGGAGGGGTCTAAGAGTCGAAGTGTCTAAAGGTCGAAGAGATTTGGTGAATCACCATCGTCGTTCTTCTTCGACTCTTGGACCTTTCGACTCTTGGACCCTGCTCCGTTACGCCGGGGCGAGGTTGGCTTGGGTTTGGTGGTAGAACTTCAGGAAGATGTTGCGCGTGAGTTGGCGGCGGTAGTTGGCGGTGCCGCGGACGTCGTCGATGGGGGTGATTTCTTGGACGGCGATTTCGCCGGCGGCTTGCATGGTTTCTTCGGTGAGGGGTTTGCCGAGGAGGAATTGTTCGGCGCCGCGTGCGCGGATGACGGTGGGGCCGACGGCGCCGAGGGCGATGCTGGCGTGGGAGATGACGTCGGCGCTCGTATCGCCGTTGAAATTGGTAATCCCTCCCCTAGCCCCTCCCTTCGAGGCAGGGGGATTTATACGCAAGCGGAGGGCGGCGGTGAAGCCGCTGATGTCGAGATCGTGGCGGCGAGATACTTTGTAGAGGCGGAGCAGTTCGTCGTCGGCGGGCAGCGGGATGCGGATTTCGGTGATGAGCTCGCCGGGTTTCAGGTCGAGTTTTTTGTAGCCTTGATGGAAGTCGTTGATGTTGACTTCGCGCGTGGCGACCCGGCCCGCTGAAGCGGACCTCGCCAGCGTGAGCCTTGCCTCCATGACGTAGAGGAAGGGGAGCGAGTCGGCGATGGGGGAGGCGTTGGCGATGTTGCCGGCGAGGGTGCCGACGTGGCGGATTTGCGGGGCGCCGAAGAGGGACAGGATGCGGGCGAATTCGGGGAGCGCTAAGCCGCAAGCGGCGAGGAGCGCGGTCCAACTTGCGCAGGCGCCGGCGATGAGGGTGTTGTTTTCGAGGCGGACGTGGTCGAGGTCGGGGATGCGGTTGAGGTCGAGGAGGACGGGCGGGATGCGGCCCGTTTTGTTGACGCGGACGCCGATGTCGGTGGCGCCGGCGACGATCGTGGCGCTCGGGTGCTCGGCGAGGAAGTCGAGCGCGTCGGCGAGCGTAGTGGGGCAGGCGGCGATGTGGGGTTCGCCGAACCACTCGGCCTGAAGGGTGACGCGATCGGCGCGAAGTGGTTCGAACTCGGCGAGCATGGGCGC
>JBGSYU010000669.1:0-7575 GCA_041750715.1 Lacipirellula sp. | reverse complement strand
CAAAAGACTCGCCCGCGTCTAGCGCTCGCCGCCTTTCCCACCCGTCGGCCGTGCGAACCCAATCCTTCGCCAACCCTCCCAGCCCGGCCGCCCGCTCGCCGTGGCTGATCCAGCCGCTGATGGCCGCGACAATAAGAATGGTGAGCAGGCTTCGTCGCACGGCGGCAATTCCAGAAGTGACAAGACGAGAAGGCTTGCCGACGACGGAATCGCAATCAATGTGCCCGCGTGAATTTCGCGCCTGCGATTCTGCGCTCGTAAACCGCGAAGACGCAAGCGTTTAGCGGCCGCATTCAACACGGTGGCGCCTACGCACTGCGGCCCGATTTGAGGCGCCGCCGCCACGCCCGACCAGCGACGACGTTGTGGAAAATCAACGCCGCGTCTTCGTGGGAGGGCGAGTTCACGGGAGGGCGAGGCTCCTGCCGAGCCGTCGCGCAGGAAACGGCTCAGCGGGTGCTTCGCCCTCTCCGGCCGCTAACGACGCGAGTCGCAACGCGGTGGTCGCACAAACCAACTTGAATGCCGCGCGACCCACGCCAATTTGCCGTGGGCGCGGCCGCTAGAGTTCGCCCGCGCCGCTCGTCCATCGCTTCCCGCGCACTCGATTTTTCGCGCGTTATCGCTTCTGTGCGTAAGACTTAGGACGCGAGTTGGCGGTTGCGCCAATCCTGCGCGCCAAAGAGCGTGTATGATTAGTTAGCCTCATCGCCGCGCGTCGCGAAACGCCCGGCTTGTTCGCCGATCAACTCGTCCGATTTTCGGCCCGTGGTTTGCGTGCTGTGTTCGACAACCCGCCTCGCGCGGTTTGCTTCACGCCGCTCTCCATGCAGCCTCCCATGTTCCGCTTCGTCAACAACGTCGACATGCCCATCCAAGCGCGCATTCAACTGCATCGCGCCTGCCTCGAAGCCGAAGGCTATCTCGAGCTGGCTATGCCCGACCACGCGCTGCACGCTCTGCAGCGTCGCGGACGTCTGGTCCACGGCGATGCACGCGGCTGTTACCTACTTGGCGAGACGCTGCGGGAACTGGCGCGCTATCGCGAAGCCGTGTTCCCGTTGCGGCGCAGCCTCGAGCTGATCCCCGACGACATCCATGTGGCCATGGCTCTGGGCTGGTGCTACAAGCGCGTCGGCCTGCTGGACGAAGCCATCACCGCGCTGGAGCGCGCCGTCGCCGTCGAGCCGGGCGAAGCGGTGCTGCACTACAACCTCGCCTGCTACTGCTCGCTGGCCCGCAATCGCCGCCGAGCGCTGCAGCATTTGGCGAGCGCGCTGGACATCGACGGCAACTTCCGCGATCTGGTAATCGACGAACCCGACTTCGACCCCATCCGCCAAGACCCGCTCTTCCAAACCCTCACGGCCACGCTGTAAACGCCGCGATGAATGGAGCCCGCAGCCCTAGCAAGGCGCCAACCGTGTCGTCGACGAACAGCCGCAAAAAGGCGCAAAAATCACAAGAGAAAACTGACGACGAAATGTTTTTTGCGTCTCTTGTGCCTTTTTGCGGCTATCTCCAAGACTCTCGCGGCCAAACAAAAAAAGCTAGCCCCGACCAATCGTGGTCGGGGCTAGCGCGACTCTCAACTCATTCTCTTCTTGGCTGACAGCTAACCGCTGAAAGCTGACAGCTTCTTTAGTAATTCCACTCCACGCCCGTCTGCAAGCCGTGCAGAATCAGCGAGCCGTTGGAATTCACGTAGTTCGACAGTTGTGAGGCGTTGAGGAACGCATTGGGCGCCTGGTCGCTCGCCAGGGCGAGTCCCGTGATGCCCAGCGCTCGCCAACCGCCGTACAGCCGCAGGTGGCACGTCGCCTGGTAGCTGGCCCCCAGCCGCACTTCGCCGAGCATCGACACGTCGGTCTTGCTCGCGTACACGTCGAAATCCTCGCCCGTCGAATACTGCACCTGCCCGCCCACGGGGTTGTTGAAGTACTGGCGGACGTCGATGTCGTTGCCGTACACGCCCACCAGGGTGTTCATGTGAACGCCCCACTTGCAGCCGATGCGGTATATGCCGTTGCAGCCGAGTTGGGCGCCGACCAGCTTGTTCTCGGTCTGAGCGTGGTAATCGAGGAAGCCTGCGGTCGAAGTCGCGGTGTTGAAGTAATCGACGCCGTACATGAAGCTTTCGTCGATCTCCAAATACCGCACGCCGCACACGCCGGTGCAGGAGAACCGCGAAAAGCGTCCGCGGCCCGCGCCGTAGCCGGTCGCACACTGCCCGCCGTCGCAGCCGCCCGTAGCGCATGTGTCGCACGAGCCGCTATCGCAACCCACGTTGCACATCGCCGGACCCCCGCAGGCGTTGCCGCACAGCGACAGCCGCAGCAAATTCAATTCGATGTTGTTCACTTCAAAGCTACTGCTAGCCCGGGCCCGCGTGACGACGATGGTATTGGTCGCGGGCACCGGCGTGCCGTAATCCCAGAAATCGTTGACCGGCAGCGCGCCCGAACCCGGATCGTAGAACAGTCCCCGCGTCGGCATCATCGAGTAGGTCCGCACCGTCGCGTCGTCGACGAACTCGGCGTACTCGTTGTTCTCGAACAACGTCCAGTAAACCGCTTCTAAACCCCACGTCGGGCCGCACGCGCAGCCGCCGCACGGGTTGGCCCCGCCGCCGAACACGCGACCCAGCCGAAACTCGACGCCGCCCTGGAAATCGGTGTCGACGTCGCGGGTACTCAGCACCACCGCGTCGGGCGACGGATAGTCGCCCGGCGCGTAGCTGGGTCCGGCGAACGTAAGCGGATACTTGTTGGTGCTGTCGCGATCCATCAGCAGGCCATACACGCCGCCGAACCAGTACCCGCCGCCGTGCTTGCCCAGCACGCGGGCCATCGTGCCCGGTTGTTCGCAGCCGTAGCCCCCCGCCACGTTGCACGCGCCGTAAGCCGAAGTCTCGCCGGGGTAGCTTTCGTAGCCGTTCGCCTGGCAATTGCAGCCGGCGCCCGCCGCGGCGCCGCTGGCCATCGCGCCAGGGGCAGCCCCATAACCTTGAGCGGAGGCGTATTCGCCGCCGGCCATGGGTTGCGGGACATAGCCGCCGTTCTGAATCGCGCCCGCAGCCACGTTCTCGGCGGGAGCCGTCAACGGAAGATTATCGACCGTCGCAGCCGGCGTTTGGTACGCCATCGCCATCCGCGGCGCGGCGTACGGCGCCACATACTGCTGCGGCTGTTGTTGAACCTGCTGCTGCGGAAACGCTTGCGGCGGAGCCGCGTTCTGCCCCGCGGCCCCGTAAGGCATCGAAGCCACGCCGGGCCGAGCCGGATTGTATCCCTGCGACGGGGCGTACTGCGAATACACGGCCATCGGCGCCGTTTGCTGCGGATTGTACGCCGGCTGCGAAACCGCCGGCGGTGCATACGCCTGCTGCGGCGCCGGCTGTTGCGCCTGCTGCACCCCTTGCGCTACGGGCTGAGCGAAACCCTGCGGCGACGCCGTCTGGGCGTAGGCCGGCTGCGTTTGCGGATACGTCGTGTACTGGGCATGCACGGGGCTCGCGAGGTGCAGTGCCGCGAGCGTCGTCGCCCCGAGAGTCGCTGCGAGCAGCCCCCTCCCTAGCTTCGTAAAGAATCGCATCGGACCGGATCTCCTGTTCGGTGTGTTCGCCGCCATCCCTAGCGCGCCGAGTTCGATTGCCCTCTGAGCACGCCGGACGATCTGGGTCGAGAATCTCTTCGGGATGTGCGTTTACACGCTCGGCCCACGGGCCGTGCGACAACGCATTTCCCCCTAACAACCCCATCGACCGTTACAGGCCGCGCGGTGCGACGCCGGAAGAAGCCGGCATAGATGTTTTTTCAGAACCAAGCGTTGCAACCCGCACAACCGTGCGCGTCGCAACGCTCAGACCTTGCCCTGACGGCAAAGATTCCCCAACCGTCAATGTTGCAGCCCCGGCCTCTGGCCGGGGGTCGGCGTCCAGTAGAGTGGACGCCGCCGCGAAGAACCCCCGGGCAGAGCCCGGGGCTGCAATTAAGCCGCCGCTTGCGGCTTAGCGCCCACCCCATAAAGTGCAAGCACCTCATCGGCGAGCCCCCGGTAATCCTCCGCCCCCGCCGACTGCGGCGCGTACTTAAAAATCGACTGCTCAAAGCTCGGCGCCTCCGCCAGACGAATGTTTCGCCGGATTCGCGACTCAAACAGCCGCACGTTCTGCCACGCCTGCTGCCGCTCCGGCCCGTCGCCGAAGAACTTCGCGACGTCGGCGCTAATCTCCGCCGCCAGCCGCGTCGACGAATCGTAAAGGCACAGCACCACCCCGGCCAGCCGCAGCCGATCGTTCAACCGCCGCCGCACCAGGTCGATCGTCTGCAGCAGCTTGCTCAACCCGTGCAGCGCGAGGTAATGCGGTTGCAGCGGCAGAAACACGTCTTGCACCGCCGAGAGCGCGTTGATGGTGAGAATGCCCAGCGACGGCGGGCAGTCGATCAGGACAAAATCAAACTCCGGCCCGCCCGCCGATTCGGCCAGCGCATCGCGCAGAATCAGCTCGCGACCCACCACCCCGGCCAGTTCCACCTCCGCCGCCGCCAAATCAATGTGCGACGGCGCCACCCAAAGATTCTCATCCACCGACTGCCAAGCTTCCGCCAGCGGCTTAGCGCCCGTCAACACATCGTAGGTATTGGGCAACTCCCGCTCGGGCCCCAGTCCCAAGTGCAGCGACGCATGTGCCTGCGGGTCCAGATCAATCAGCCCCACGCGCAGCCCGCTGGCCGCCAGCGCCGAGCTCAAATTCACCGCGGTGGTCGTCTTACCGACACCGCCCTTCTGGTTGATAATCGCAATCGATCGCATCGGCGGAGTATAGAAACCGCCCCCGCCTCCCTCCAGACCATTCCCCGCGATTGCTAGCGACCCACCCGCCGCTCGCGGCTTAGCGCTCCCCCCAACACTCCAACATCCCGCAGATACGTCCCCACCGAAGCCGCAATCCGCCCCGAAGGCAGCACCCCAACTCGCTCCCCCTGGAGCTTCCCAATCTCCTCAAAATCCTCCCGCAACAAAATCACCAACTGCCGCTCGCCCTCCTCAAACCGCAGCGCGTACGCCCACTGGGCATCGGCCACATCCACCCGCTGCGAAGCAATCTCACTCCAACCAAAATTCGCGTCCTGCGTAAACACAAACCGCAAATGGATTAGCCCCGGCTTATCGCTCAAATCCTGCACTGCCGTCACCGCGCGCCCGGCAACGACCTCCCCCGCTTCCTCCCGCGCTTGCGGCTTAGCGCCCGCCGCCCGCTCGCCCAACTCAAGGAACTCAAGCCGCGGCGCCTTCACCAACAGCCGCGCCCCCTCGGCCCCCCAAAACTCCGCCGCTCGCCGCGTGGTCGAATAGTGGTACCACCAAGCCCCGCCCGAGAGCGCCAGCGTGATGCCGAACATGGTCAAAATAATGATCCGACCCGAAACCTGCATTTCCACTCCATTTAGCCTCCGGTCAGTGACCGGGGGCTAAGTGAACGCATACCACGTCAAGCCTTTCCCCACGCACTGCCGCCAGTATACTGGCGACTCCGACGCCTCTTAACCTTCCTTCGCCTCCAAATATCGCAATGCCCGACACGTTCGATCCCTATCGCGAAGCGCTCGTCATGGAAACCGAAACCGTCTGGCCGGAGGAGGTCGCCGGCCTCCCCCCCGACGACCGCTCGCGCATCTCGCTACGTCTGCACGAACAGCCCGCCGAAGCCGCCAACCTAGAATACGTCCGCGTCCACACCGGCTTCTGCCGCCGCATCACCGTCACCTCCGAAGACATTCAGCGCGTCTCCTAACTTCCAAAATTCATAGCCGCAAAAAGTCGCAAAACTCGCAAAAAATAAATGCATTGAATTCCCCGTTTTCCTTTTTGCGTCTTTTGTGCCTTTTCGCAGCTGTCTTCTCTTTCTGTGGATATATCGTGGCCAGCAGCCCTCAAACAGTCCGCGTCTCCCTCGCCGAGCGCAGCTACGACATTGAAATCGGCACAGGCAATCTCGTCGCGCTGCACGACTTCCTCCGCCAGCGCACCGCCAGCGAGCACGCGCTGGTCGTCACCGACTCGACCGTCGACGAGCTCTACGCCGACGCCGCCGGCGACGCGCTGGTCGACGAAGGCTGGGAGGTGAACGTCCTGGTCGTCGACCCCGGCGAACCCAGCAAGAGCACCGACTCCGCCGACGACCTCTGGAACGCCATGCTCGACGAAGGCGCCGATCGCCAGTCGATCGTCGTCGCCATCGGCGGCGGAGTCGTCGGCGACCTCGCCGGCTTCGCCGCCGCGACGTTCGCCCGCGGCCTCGAATTCTTCCAGGTACCCACCACGCTGCTCGCCCAGGTCGATAGCAGCGTCGGCGGTAAGGTCGGCGTGAACCTGCCCGGCGCCAAGAACATGGTCGGCGCCTTCCACCAACCCCGCGGCGTCCTCATCGACGTGGCCGTGCTTCAGTCGCTCCCCGACCGCGAGTACCGCGCCGGCCTCGCCGAAGTGGTGAAGTACGGCGTCATCCTCGACGCCGATTTTTTTGCCTACCTCGAAGCCAACGCCGCAGCGATCAACGCCAAAGACCCCGCGACGCTCACGCACATCGTCCACCGCTCCTGCCGGCTTAAGGCCGCCGTCGTCGAGAAAGACGAACGCGAAACCACCGGCCTGCGCGCCGCGCTCAACTACGGCCACACGTTCGGCCACGCCTTCGAAGCCCTCGGCGACTACGAGTCGCTGCTCCACGGCGAAGCCATCGCCGCCGGCATGCGCTGTGCCATCCGCCTTGCGGAGCGGCTCGGCCGCGTGGATGCCGCACTGGTGCAGCGGCACAACGCCCTGCTCGACGCCCTGCACCTCACCATCCAGCCGCCCGAAGCCGAGGGGCAAGAGCTCCTCCGCCTCATGTACCGCGACAAAAAAGTGGCCGCCGGCCGCCTGCGATTCATCTTGCCCGACCGAATCGGGCATGTCGAACTCGTCGACGACGTCCGCGAAGAAGCCATTCTCGCCGCGTTGGAACCATAACTCACTTAGCCCCCGGTCAGTGACCGGGGGCTAAATGCGTCGCACTCGACACATCCCGATGTCCACCGCGCCATTTCATCCACCGCTCGACGAACCCGCCCGCGCCCAAATCCTCCTGGCGCTCACCCCCGACGTCGGCCCCATCCTCCGCACCCGCCTGCTCGAACGCTTCGAAACCGCCGCTTGCGTCTTCGCGGCGTCCGAAGCCGAGCTGCAATCAGTGCAAGGCGTCGGGCCGAAGATTTCGCGCCGCATCCTCGGAGCCCGCCACGAGGTGCAGCTCGACGCCCAGTTGACAATCGCCCGCGAACACGGCCTCACGATCCTGCTGCCCGAATGGCCCGGCTACCCGCGCGCCCTCAAAGAAATCCCCGACCCGCCCGGCGTCCTCTTCGTCCGCGGCACGCTCGAAGGGGCCGATCAAATGGCCGTCGCCATCGTCGGCACCCGCCGCGCCACCCACTACGGCAAACAGCAGGCGGAGCGCCTCGCTTGCGGCTTAGCGCATGCCGGTCTAACCGTGGTGAGCGGCATGGCCCGCGGCATCGACGCCGCCGCCCA
>JBGSYU010000668.1:0-7956 GCA_041750715.1 Lacipirellula sp. | reverse complement strand
GGCCTTGGTGTGCGAGCTGTCGGTCTTGATGCCGATCTGACCGCCGGTCAGGCTGACCGCCGTGCCGCCGAGGGCGTGAATGGCCATCGCCATGAGCGCGACGCTCACCTGCTCGCCGGTCGAGAGGAGCATGTCCATCTCCCGCGCCGGGGGTTGGTCGGAAATCTCGTTGGCCAGGGCAACCAGCGCGTCGGTGTTCTTGCCCATCGCGCTGACGACCATCACCACCTGATGGCCCTGCTGCTGGGCGCGAATCGCCTTGCGCGCTGCGGCCATGATTTTTTCACTGTTGGCAACGCTGGTGCCGCCGAACTTTTGCACGATTAACGACATTTCTTGAACCTTGGGGATTTAACCGCCAAGGACGCCAAGAGCGCCAAGGAAGGCAGAATGCTGTACGAACCGCGGATGAACGCGCGTAAACGCAGATAAGCATCAATTCAATCTGCGTTCATCCGCGTTTATCTGCGGTTTCTCAATCTTTTCCTTGGCGTCCTTGGCGTCCTTGGCGGTTCAACTTTTCTTAATGAACCAATCCATTGCTCGCCAGCCTTCGTCGAACGCTAGCTTCGAGTTCGCTGCGTTTGTATCGCCGTAGCTAGTAAATTCGTCCGCCGCGATACCTGTGCCGGCGATCAGCACGGGGACGTTGCCGTGCGTGTGCATTTTGGTGCGGAGGAACGTGGGGTGATCGGGCGAAATCATTATTCGCCAATCGCCGCGCGATTTCAGTGCACCGACCAGCGGGGCGACGACATGGCGGTCGATCTCTTCGATCGCCTTCACCTTCCCGGCGACGTCGCCCTCGTGCGAAGTCTCGTCGGGGGCCTCAACGTGTACGCAGACGAGGTCGACGTCGTCGAGCGCTTCGATCGCCGCCCTGCCCTTCGCGGCGTAGTCGGTATCCGTATACCCGGTGGCGCCGGGAACTTCGATCCGCTTCCAGCCGATGAGCGTGGCCAAGCCTCTTAGCAAATCGACCGCGGTGATCATCGCCCCATGCACGCCATAGGCCAGATCAAACCGCTCGAGCGTCGGCGCTCGGCCCAGTCCCCACAGCCACACGTTGGTCGCCGGCAATTTTCCGTATCCTTGCCGGACGACATTCACTGGATGATCGCGAAACAGCTCGACCGACTTTTCCATCAGCGCCACCAGCACGTCGCTCCCCGGTCCGCGGGGAAAATCATCGGTGATCGACCTATCGGTCAGGTCGTGCGGCGGCGTGGTGCGCGTCTCCGTGCTAAACGGCGCCGCGACGCTCACGCCGCGCCAGATGAGTAGATTGCGATAGCTCACCCCCGGCACGAAGTGCAGCGCTGGCCCATGCACGGCATGCCCGGCCACGAACGCCTGCATCGTCGCAAGTAGCTTCATCGCCTCGTCGGTGGCGACGTGGCCGGCGGTGAAGTCCCGCATGACCTGGGCTTCGACCGTCACCAGATTGCAGCGAACGGCCCAATCCTCGGCGCCCAGTTCGATCCCCTGGGCGGCCGCCTCGATCGGCGCCCTGCCGGTGAAGTGTTTGAGCGGGTCGTAGCCCAACAAGCTCATGTTGCCGACTTCGGACCCCGCCGGCAGCGATTTGGGAGTATGGCATGCCCGCGCAACCACGCCCTCTGCCGCGAGCGCATCCATCGCCGACGTGCGCGCCGCCTCCAGCGGAGTCAATCCGCCGAGCGACTCCTGCGGCTCATCGGCGGCGCCGTCGGGGATGATGATCGCGTATTTCATAAAGCGGCTTTCAGCTATCGGCTGTCAGCTATCAGCCAGAAAAGATCAATCTCGCACCCACATTCGCACCGTCTCCCCGCGAACTGGCGGTAGTTTGTCGATATCTTCGCAGGCGCGGGCCGCGTCGCCTTCGCTGGTTTCGTGCGTCATGATGATTAGCGGAACGATGCCGTCGGTGAGCATCGGTTCGTGCTGAAGGACCGACGCGATTGAGATGTTGTGCTTGCCGAGGGCGGTCGTCACTTGCGCTAGCACGCCGGGGCTGTCCTTTACCATCACCCGGAGATAGAACTTCGCACGGGCGGCGTCGTTCGGGGCCGTCGTCACACGGGCCTGGCGGTTCGACCAGAGCGCGAGGGTGCGGAAGGTGATCGCCGTGCGGCCGACGGCCGTGTCGATCATGTCGGCGACCACGGCCGACGCAGTCGGCATCTGCCCCGCTCCCTGGCCGTGGAAGAACAGCGGCCCCACGGCGTCGCCCTCGACGCGGATGGCGTTGAACGGCCCGCTCACTTCCGCCAGTGGACTACGGGCCCGCACCAGGGCCGGCGACACGTCGAGCTCAAGCGTGTCGTCCACCAAATCGGCGACGGCCAAGAGTTTGATCCGGTAGCCCATCTCCTTTGCGTAGCGAACGTCGGCCACGTCGAGCTTGTCGATGCCAGTCCGCGGGATGTCCTTCCAATCGACCCGGGCGCCGAACGCCAGATGGGCGAGGATCGCCAGCTTTTGGGCCGCGTCGCTGCCATCCACGTCCATCGTCGGATCGGCCTCGGCGTAGCCGAGCCGCTGGGCTTCAGCCAACACCTCGGCGTAAGAGGCGCCCTGGTCGTTCATCTTCGTGAGGATGAAGTTGCTCGTGCCGTTGAGGATGCCGTGGAGCGACTTAATTTCGTTGGCCGAAAGGCACTGGCTGATGTTGGCGATGATCGGAATGCCGCCGGCGACGGACGCCTCGAACGCGATCGAACGGCCCAGTTCGCGGGCGCGGTCGAACAGCTCGGGGCCGTGCTCGGCCAGCAGCGCCTTGTTGGCCGTGACCACGTCCTTGCCGCTTTCCAGCAATCGCAGCAAAATCGTTCGCGCCGGCTCTAGCCCACCGACCAGGTGGGCGACCACCTTGATCTGCGGATCGTTGATCACCTCGTCGACGTCGTCGGTGAGCACCCCCTGGGGCAGGTCGCAACCGCGGGCCTTCTTCAAGTCGCGGACCACCGCCTTTTCCAGCCACAGCACCCGGCCGGCATGGCGGGCCGTGCGGTCGCCATGGTCGAGCAGCAGCTTGGCGACGCCGCTGCCAACGGTCCCGAGTCCAATGATGGCGACTTTGGTTTTTTCCATGGATTTCATCGGGGCGTTCGTGAAGCGGGCGAGCAGGCCATGGTAATTCGTTGCGGTTGCCAACGTCAACGGCGGACACGGTTTGCGCCGTCGGCGGCGGGTAGTAGAATCGTCCGTTCTGTTTGAAGCGCGCCGACCTCCGCTTTAGCCCCGACCGAGCTTGGTCGGGGCTATTCGATCAATTTTCAACTTCCGACCTCTCGCCACCACTCGCTGTATGCCCCGCTACAACCCCGCTGCGATCGAGCCGAAGTGGCAAGCCTACTGGGAGGAGCACGCGACGTTTGCCGCGCCGCGGATGCCCGTGGGCGAGAAGCTGTACGTGCTCGACATGTTTCCTTATCCCAGCGGCGACGGCCTGCATGTGGGCCACCCCGAGGGGTACACGGCCACCGACATTGTCTGCCGCGCCGCCCGCATGCAGGGTAAGAGCGTCGTCCACCCCATGGGGTTCGACTCCTTCGGCCTGCCGGCGGAGGAGCACGCGATCAAAACGGGCGTCCACCCGCGGATTCAGACGGAAAAAAATATCGATACGTTCCGCCGGCAATTGAAGTCGCTGGGCTTCAGTTACGACTGGGACCGGGAGATCGCCACGACCGACGTCGAATACTTCCGCTGGACGCAGTGGATCTTCTTGCAGATTTACGACACTTGGTTCGACGTGGAGCAACAACGCGGACGGCCGATTTGCGAATTGCCAATTCCCGATGACGTGAAGACTGCCGGCGATGACGCCGTGCGAGCGTATCAAGACGAACGCCGGCTGGCGTTCCAAAGCGATGCCCCGGTCAACTGGTGCCCGGCGCTGGGCACGGTCTTGGCCAACGAAGAAGTGATCGACGGCAAGAGCGAGGTGGGCGGTCACCCTGTCGTGCGAATGCCGCTTCGGCACTGGATGTTGCGCATCACGGCCTACGCCGATCGCCTCGAACGCGACCTCGAAGGACTCGACTGGCACGAGGGCATCAAGGCCCTCCAACGCAATTGGATCGGGCGCAGCACCGGCGCGGAGGTGTACTTTCCGCTCCCCGACGTGGAAACAGTCCTCATTCCTGAGGAGGGCGCGACCACTGAGTCGATGTTCGTGAATACAGAAGTCCGCTTCGAGGAGAGCCTGAGCATCTATACGACGCGTCCCGACACGCTCTTCGGCGCGACCTACATGGTGATCGCACCGGAGCATCCGCTAATCGATCGAATAACCAAGGTCGAACACGCGGTGAGCGTCAACGCCTACCGCGAGCAAGCTGCGCGGAAGAGCGACCTGGAGCGGACCGAGCTTTCCAAAGAAAAGACTGGCGTCTTCACCGGCAGCTACGCCGTCAATCCCGTCAACGAGGAACACGTCCCTATCTGGGTGGCCGACTACGTGCTGGCGACCTATGGCACCGGCGCCATCATGGCGGTGCCCGCTCACGACGAGCGCGATTTCGAGTTTGCCAAGCAGTTCGGCCTGCCGATCACAGCGGTCGTCGATCCGGGTGATGCGGTGTCGGCGGAGGAGCGTGCCGAGGTGCTCGCAGGCGAACGATGTTTCGCCGGCGAAGGCGTCGCGGTCAATTCCGGAAAGTACGACGGCCTGCGCACCCCCGAATTCAAGCGAAAGATCACTGCCGATCTCGCCGAGCAAGAGGTCGGCCGTGAAGCCGTCAACTACAAACTCCGCGACTGGCTTTTCAGCCGCCAGCGATTCTGGGGCGAGCCGTTCCCCATTCTCCACGAGCTCGACGCCGCCGGGAACAAAACGGGCCGCGTTCGCGCCGTGCCGGAAGATCAACTGCCGGTCGATCTGCCGCACCTTGAAGACTTCAAACCCCATGGCCGCCCGGAGCCGCCGCTAGACAAGGCGCCGGAAGAATGGCTCTACCCGGTGATCGCCGGCCAGCGTTACAAGCGCGAGACGAACACGATGCCGCAATGGGCCGGCAGTTGCTGGTACTATCTGCGGTTTCTCGATCCGACGAACGCCGTGGCGCCGATTGATCCAAGAATCGAGAAGGCCTGGATGCCGATCGACCTGTACATTGGCGGCGCCGAGCACGCGGTGCTCCACCTGCTCTACTCGCGGTTCTGGCACAAGGTGCTGTACGACCGCGGCGTCGTGAGCATGCCTGAGCCGTTTCAGAAGCTGGTGAACCAGGGGATGATTCTCGGCGAGAACAACGAGAAAATGTCCAAAAGCCGCGGCAACGTCATCAACCCCGACGTGGTCGTGAAAGAATACGGCGCCGATTCCTTGCGGCTGTACGAAATGTTCATGGGCCCGCTCGAAGCCACGAAGCCGTGGAGCATGGAGGGCGTGAACGGAGTCCACAACTTTCTGGGCCGCGTGTGGCGGATGATCGTCGACGACCGTGCCGAAGGGATGGATTTGAATCCCGCCCTCACCGATGTGGCGCCGACGGATGAGCAGCAGCGCATGCTGCACCGCACGATCAAAGTGGTGACCGAGGACGTCGCGAAGCTGTCATTCAACACGGCCATCGCCCGGATGATGGAGTTCACCAACTTTTTTACTAAACAGGACCGCCGCCCCCGCAGCGTGATGGAACCGTTCGTGCTTTTGCTCTCCCCCTTCGCCCCGCACATGGCGGAAGAACTTTGGCAGGCGCTCGGGCACGCGAAGACGCTAGCGTATGAGCCGTGGCCCGCGTACGACGATTCGCTGCTGGTGGAGTCGACGGTCGAGCTTCCGGTACAAATCAACGGCAAGGTTCGCAGTAAAATAACCGTCGCGGCCGATGCAGATCAACAGGCCGTGCTGGCCGCGGCCAAAGCCGACCCGAAAGTGGCCGATTACCTCGCCGGCAAGCAGATCGTCAAAGAGATAGTCATTCCCGGCCGCCTCGTGAATATCGTGGTCAATTAAGAAGAATAACCACGACGACACGACGAAAAAGACAATTTTGGTTGTCGCAGTTACGGTCGTATTCTCCCCCTCGCTTTCGTCGTGTCCGTCGTGCCGTCGTGGTTCACTTTCTGACCGCCATGCCAGCAAATCATTTCTTATAGGATCTCATCGATGAAAAACGCCGTCTCGATCGTCCTCGGCGGCGGCCAAGGCACGCGCCTGCAGCCGCTCACCACCTATCGCTCGAAGCCCGCGGTGCCGCTCGCCGGTAAGTATCGGCTCATCGACATTCCCATTTCGAACTGCCTCAACAGCGGCCTGAACCGCATCTACGTCCTTACGCAGTTCATGTCGGTCAGCCTGCACCGTCATATTCGCGGAACGTATCGCTTCGACAACTTCAGCGGCGGCTACGTCGAAATTCTGGCCGCCCAGCAGACGGTGTCCGAAGGAACCGACTGGTATCAAGGCACTGCCGACGCCGTCCGCAAGAACCTGCGTTACTTCACGCAACCAGGCATCGACTACGTGGTGATCCTCTCTGGCGATCAACTCTACCGGATGGATCTGGCGGCGATGATCCGCACGCATATCGAATCGCGCGCGGACATCACCATCGCGGCCAAGCCGGTCCACGCCCACGAGGCCGCCGGCATGGGCATCATGCGGGCCGACCATCACGGCCAGGTCTCCGGCTTCGTCGAAAAGCCCAAGACCGAAGAGCAAATCGCCCCCGTGCGTATGGACCCCGCGTGGATCGACGCCCGCGGCGTCGGCAGCGGCGGCCGCGACTGCCTGGCCAGCATGGGCATCTACGTGTTCAGCGCTAAAGTGCTTGCCGACATGCTGAACGAGGACAACCATCAAGATTTTGGCCGCGAGGTGTTCCCCCACGCCATCGGCCGACGCAAGGTGCAGGTCCATCTCTTTGACGGCTACTGGGAAGACATCGGCACGATCGGCTCCTTCTACGAAGCCAACCTGCAACTCGCCCAGCCCAACCCGCCGTTCGACCTGAACGACGCGAACGCCCCCATCTACACCCGCCCGCGATTCCTGCCGCCGTCGCGGATCGACGGCGCCATGGTCACCGGCAGTCTCATTTCCGACGGCTGCATCATCGAGCCGGGCGCCCGCATCGAAAATAGCGTCATTGGGCTCCGCTGCCGCATCGGCCGCGACGTGACGATTCGCAATTCAATTCTCATGGGGGCCGATTTCTACGAATCGATGGAATCGCTCGCCGCGAGCGATTTTGCCGAGCAGCCGCCGATCGGCATCGGCCCAGGCAGCGTCATCGACGGCGCCATCGTCGACAAGAATTGCCGCATCGGCCCGCGGGTGCGCATCATTAACGACGCGCACCTGGAAGACGCCGCGTGCAGCGACCTATGTGCGGTTCGCGACGGCATTCTCGTCGTGGCCAAAGACGCCGTGCTGCCAGCCGACTGGTACCTGGAAACCGGGCAAAAGCCTGGTCAATCGGGCTAAACGGCATAACTGATCGCGGCCGGCGTCGCTGCGATTAGGAAACTCGATCAGGAGGACTGCGAAGTCCCGCGCGCGGTCATTCTGAGGTAGTCCGAAGAATCTGGCCGGACCCTTCGTAGTACCTCAGGGGGAGCTGCTTCCGGATTTTGCAGTCCTCCTGGGAAACCGACTCACTTGGTTGGCTGGAATGCTTTCTTTTGCCATACTTACGATTCAACGAAAAGTTAAGACCGGAAATGGTAGGGCGAAGCTCCTGCTGAGCCTTTTCAGATGTTCGGCTCGGCGGAAGCCTCACCCTCCCCATCATCGCGAGACTCGTGGAGATTTGACATGAGCATGTGTTTTAAGCTTCTCGTCCTGCTAACAATTGCGACGACGGGGCTTTCAGTCTCACCGCTGGCGGCAATCGCGCAAGAAGCGGTCAAAGCCGAAGACGGCGTTTACCTCGATGAGCCCGCCGCGGCGCCGGAGCCGTCGGTGGTTCAAGAGGGACCGGCCAAAGAGGAGTACGAGCCGGGCAAGATGCGCGTCGAACG
>JBGSYU010000667.1:0-3924 GCA_041750715.1 Lacipirellula sp. | reverse complement strand
CCATCAAGCAGCGACTCAAGAACGACGAGCTCGTCCTGGGCACCTTCGTCTCGGAGCTTCGCAATCCGAACGTGGCCTACCTCCTGGCCCAATGCGGCTTCGACTATCTGATTTTGGACAACGAGCACGGCGCCTTCTCGCACGAAACGGTCTCCGACGTCATCGCCGCCTCACGGGGCGCCGGCATCGACGTCATCGTCCGCATCCCCGAAATTCGCCGCGAGACGATTCTCAAGCCGCTCGACTCGGGCGCCGTGGGGCTGCTCGTGCCGCAGGTGAACACCGCCGCGGAAGCCGCGGAAATTGTGCAGCACGCCAAGTATCCGCCGTGGGGAACTCGCGGGGCCGCCACCCGCCGGGCGCACAATCGCTACGCGCGCCTCGACGCCGCCACGTTTTTGAAGCAGGCGAATGAGGAGACGTTCATCGCCGTGCAGGCCGAAACGATCGAAGCGATCGCCAACGCCGATTCCATCGCGGCCGTCGAAGGCGTCGACGCCTTGTTCTGCGGCCCGTTCGATCTCTCGATCAGCCTGGGCATCCCGGGCGACGTGAATCACCCGCGCGAGGTCGAGGCCGTCGACAAAATGGTTGCCGCCTGCCGCCGCCACGGCAAAGCGAGCGGCATCCTCATGTTCGACCCGGCGCACCTCACCCCCTGGATCGACAAAGGCATGCGCTTCATCGCCTACAGCAGCGACGTCAACATGATCGCCGACGCCGCGGCCGATGCGCTGAAGCAACTGAAGGTCCACAAATTGAGCCGGTAGAGCGTTCTCCGGCTAAGTGAGCGCGAACAGTCATTCTGAGCGGAGCGAAGAATCTGGAACTATGCTAGTGCTTTGTCACAGCATGATTATGGGATCAGCCGCAGGGCATTAGCCCACGGTTGGAGCGGTAAAAACCGTGCGATAACGCCCTGCGGCTGATCGGTCTAACCCCAATTTTTAGCTGTGACAAAGCGCTAGATCCTTCGCTCCGCTCAGGATGACAGTTTTTTTGCACTACACATAGCCCAACATCTTCAACACCGCAACGAGCGAAAGCGCCGTAAAAAAGACCCCGCCCAAAACAAGCCCCATCCGCATCAACCAACTCGGCCGAATCTCCCGCGGCAGCAGAATTAGATTCACGGCCAGCACGTGAAAGCAGCTAAATCCCAACCCGGCGTTGTAAATCGTCGTCGCCACCTTCAGCAGTTTCAACTGATCCCACAGCGTGAGCGACACCAGCCCGAACGCCGCGTAGCCGCAGAGAGCGCCGAAGTACAGCGTGCGAATGCGATGCGGGTCCCAGCGGCGCAGCCGCGGCACGGCGGTCCAGCACACGTCGACCCAGCGTCGCAGCACTCCGTCGGCTGTGCTGGTGATATTGGGCGCGAAGACTAGAAACCCGCAAAACAGCGTCATCAGCCAAAACGCTTGTCCCCATTCGGGGCCAACCGCGGCGCGCAAGCCGTCGGCCGTTAGCGCCGACGCCTCCCATTCCTGGGCCTCGGTGTTCCGCGGCAAGAACTGCACCGATAACACGCACGGCAGCGCCACGCCGACGAAACACGCTGGCATCCACACCACGAGCTGGTCGCGCATCACGAAGCGAAACCAACCGCGAAACCGCCGGACCGACTCCCGCGTGATCTCGAACACCATGCCCGTGTGAGCCAGCTTGATCGCTTCGCCGCCGACCATGCTCGGCACGGCGCCCACAAAGCGACCCATGCCCCAGCCCTGGTCGCGGGTATAGGCGCTGATCGCCGTGTTCGTCAGCCCGCCCGAGCCGGAAATCGCGGCCAGCGCGGCCAGCACGGCGACCATGCTGAAGTCGATCTCCGGCATGCCGCGGCCCTGCCAGAGCGAGACGAAGATGTTTTCGATGGGCGGCGCCCCGTCCGAGGCGTCGCCCATCACCGGCACGCTGCCGAACTGGACGAACCCCGTCAGAATCTCTCGCCAGGTAGCCGCCGACGAGAAAAGTATGGCCACCAACAGCAGAAACCCCAGCACGACCGCGATCTTGACGCTGATCAACAGCTTCAGCGAGTAGTAAACCTTGCCCCCGAACACCAGCGGCGCGAGCATAACGATGAACAACACGTACTTCAAGACTTGCAGCAACGCCCCCCCCGTGATGGCGCCGCCAAGCACTTGGTACGTCGTCGCAGGGTTAGCGATCTCGCCGACGATCATCGCCGCCAACGGCGTGGCTGCCGCCGACGCGATGTACGGAAACACCGAGCCGAAGTCGAGCACCAGATAGATCGCCAACCAAAACAGCGGCCCCGGCGGCACGCGAAACTTGCCGGTGGAAATCGGCTCGCCGCAGTAGAGCGTGTAGCGGCTAATCTCCAGGTTGTAGACCACCTGCGCCAGGATCGAGAGCGTGGTCAGCCACAGGATGGCGCCGCCGTACTTGGCCGTGGTTAGCGGTCCGGCAATCCACTCGCCGCCGCCGATCGCCACGCCGCCCATCACCAGGCCTGGGCCGACGAGCAGCGTC
This sequence comes from Lacipirellula sp., assembly GCA_041750715.1. Classification (GTDB taxonomy): domain Bacteria; phylum Planctomycetota; class Planctomycetia; order Pirellulales; family Lacipirellulaceae; genus Lacipirellula. The sequence goes on along the minus strand of JBGSYU010000667.1, from coordinate 1,428 downwards.
CAGCTCCGCAGCGTCAGCCGCGGCGCCGCGGGCAACTCGCCAATTTCCCACGCCGGCATCTCCCGCGACCCCGGCTGGTGCGGCGCCGTAAGCCGCGGAGCATCCGTACGCTGATCGATTTCACTCATGCGAGCGGAAAGTTCGGAGGAACGCAGACGGCAAAACTCCAAGCTTAACCAACCGCACTAATTGTTGTCACCCAGCCGCTTCTGATGACCTCGACGCCGAATCGCCGCCTGCCGTCGGATAAATCCACGTCGAACGCTCGATTTTCGCGACTTTCCATGCAACGGGAACGCAATTTGCGTCCCCCCTTGAGGTTCGCCCCCTTTTCAGAACACGGTAAGTGCATCCATGCAAATTCAAGTGAACACTGACAACCACACTCACGGCAGCGCGGAGCTGACCCGCCAAGTCGAGGATGTGGTACAGGACGCATTGGGACGCTTCGGCGACAGGATTACTCGTGTGGAAGTTCAACTGTCGGACGAGAACAGCAGGAAGAAGACCGGGGGCGCCGATAAGCGTTGCGTGATGGAGGCCCGCTTGGCTGGGCTCCAGCCAATCACTGTGAGCGATGAAGGCGCATCCCTGGAGCAGGCTCTCTCGGGCGCCGCCGACAAGCTCGAGAAAACCCTCAAACGCACCCTTGGGCGACTCGAAGACCCGAAGGGCCGCACGTCTTACGCCGGCGATCAGACAACTTAGCCGGCAGGGTCTTCGATTTCCATGTGCCGCGCGGGCCGCTAGGGAATCGTCGGCAACACATCGCCCCGCAGACTGTGGAGTTGCTATGCGCCAAATTACCGCCGACCAATTGACTGGCCTGTTGGCCGACCACGGGCCGCCATGCATCTCGTTGTATCAGCCGACGCACCGGCATCACCCCGACAACCAGCAAGACCCGATCCGCTACCGGAATCTGCTGCAAGAGTTGGAAAACTCTCTCAGTGAGAAGTATTCCACGCGCGAAGTGCGAATGCTCCTCGATAAATTCCAGCCGATGGCGCGCGACGACGAATTCTGGAACCATCGTACGGATGGCCTGGGCATACTCTGTTCACCCGGCACGTTTCAGATTCTCGAGTTGCAACGCACGGTCCCGGAACTGCTCATCGTGGCCGACAGCTTTCATACGAAGCCGCTGCTCCGCGTCCTGCAGTCGGCCGACCGCTATCAAGTCCTGGCTCTGGATCGCCACAAGGCGACGCTCTACGAAGGCAATCGCGACGCTCTGGACGAGGTCGAGCTGGCCGAGGGCGTCCCCGGAACAATCGAGGAGGCTTTGGGCGAAGAGCTGACCGAGCCGCACTTGACGGTGGCCTCCTACGGCGCTCGGGGCGGGCGCGGCGGCGCACACGGCGTACCGTCAATGCACCACGGTCATGGCCAGAAAAAGGACGAAGTGGAGATCGACGACGAACGCTT
>JBGSYU010000666.1:0-1736 GCA_041750715.1 Lacipirellula sp. | reverse complement strand
GCGTCACCAGCGAGGCCGCCGCCGGCGCCCGCCGGCTGATCGAGGAGCAGGGTCAGACGAGGCGCGACCTTCACGCCGAACGCTCGCAGCTCAATGCTGGCTGGAACGACTTGGAGGTTGAGCGACAAGTGATCGCCGGCTCGCGCCAAACCGATTCGATGCTGGCGGCCCTGGTGCGCGGCGGCGGAGCGACGCTGGCCGCCCTCCTGGCCATCGGCCTGGCTTGGCTGACGCTGTTTGGGCTGAGTCGCCGAGACGACTCCGATGAAGCCGTCTGCAACATCCTGATCACCGACCTCCTGGCCCACAGTCCGAGGCTCATCTGGCGCGAGGCCCGGGACAGTGAGCCGCCTCGACTCCCCGGCCGCCTCACGACGCCGAGGATTACCGCCCCCGACGATTCGCCGTGAGCAGGCTACGGCATACATGCTTACCACCTTGGAACCCCAGGAGAAACGTAATGCGCACCGAACCCTACCATGAGCTCTGTCGGCGGTGGCGTCGGCAGATCGCGGCCCGGCATGAGCGGCCGTCGGCCCGTTGGCCACGTGAAGTCGGCGCCTTGGGCTTTCTGGTCGACGGCGGCCGAAACAACGCCCTGGTCGAGTTGAGCAAGGTGCTGCTGGTCGTCGTCTACGACGAAAACTTCGGCCGCCGCTTCCCGGTTATTCGCCTACGCGGCTTTCGCGCGAGCCGGGTCAAGCACGGCGTCCTCTGGGGCGGCAGTGAAAATGCCCGACTGCGAAAAGACCTCTCCCTCTGCCCGCGGCCCGATGCCAAGGGCGTGCGGGTCGATTCGCGTCATACGGAATTGTTGGAACTCGCCCTGCGCCTCGATCACCGCATCGACCAGGCGGTGCGGTTTCAACCGAGCGCGTATAACCGCCGGTTTCGGCTGCCGCGCCTCTGGGCGGGGTTCAGCCAAAGTATGGCGGCGACGTTGCGCGGCGAGGGGCCGGAGTTCGAGACGCTTTGCCAGCAGTTTGGCCTGCCGCGCGAGGTGATGTTCGAGGACTTCCAGCGGCGTCAGGACGGCCTGACGCTCTATCCGATGGAATGGGTCAGCGACCAAATGAAGGGGTCGCTGGCGATCTTCGCCGAGCTCGAAGGCGTGCCCCGGCGGCAGATCTTTCCGTTGAAGGAGTTTCCCGGCGACCTTGCCGGCCATCAGGGGGCCATGGCGTATGACTTTCACGCTAGCGGGTTGCGGAACGCCGCCGCGAAACTCGTTTCGTAGCTGCGCGCCCGGCGGCTGAAGTCTTAGTCGCCCGACGGGGCTCGCCGCGTTGTTCGTCATGAGCCGGTGGACTCCCGCATGCTGTCTCAGCGTTCGCTGGATCGGCGGGCGTGCCCCTCGTTAGTGCCGTTGCCGCCCAACGGCTTCTTTCGCGCGGGGCCGCTTAGCGCTCCGCCATTCACCCCTGTGGCGCCCCGTCGGCGCCGCCTTCCCCTTGCTCTCGAAAGGAACCATCGTCCCATGACCCAAGCGCAACTCGATCGCGCCGTAGCGGCCGCCACCGGCGAATCTCGCCGCACCATCGGCGAGCTGGGATTTTCACTGGCCGATCCGCTCCAGACGCATTTCGACCCGGAGCCGTCCGACGTCCAGCGGTTCCTCGACTGGGACCGCGTCGCCAGCCGCCGTTACCGGCGTGTGAGCGTCTTCTAGCGTTTCTTCCTTCCCCCTTCAGCATTCAGCCTTCCCCCTTCAGCATTTCTTAAGGAGTTTCCATGCG
>JBGSYU010000665.1:0-3076 GCA_041750715.1 Lacipirellula sp. | reverse complement strand
GCAGAACGTGGCGACATTCTTCCACTTCACGTCAATGCGTGTGCGAAAACGTGCCGATTCAGTAAACTGAGACGACTGCGTTGCCGGTGGTGTCTGTACCGCTTAACGCAGCACTGGTCTTGGTCAAGACGCCGCGATTTGCACAATCCGATCTGCTAGCGGCTAGCCTCAACCCGCAAAGAACGCAAATATGGAATGGCTTTCGGCCATCGGCTGTCAGCTATCGGCCAGAAGGCTGCCAGAGTCGTCTTTCTGGCCGACGGCCGATAGCCGACAGCCGATAGCCCAATCAAACTCGCTCCCACCACGCCAGTCGCCATGACTCACCCCCTCCGCCTCACGCTCGTTCTGCACAATCATCAGCCGATCGGCAATTTCGACGGCGTGTTTGAGCAGTCCTACCAGGACAGCTACCTGCCGTTTCTCAACGTGTTTGAGAAGTACGAGGGGCTCAAGATCGGGCTCCACACGAGCGGGTCGCTCATGGAGTGGATAGACGCCCACCATCCGGAATATGTGGACCGATTGGCCGGGTTCGTGGCTGCGGGTCGGATCGAGATCATCGGCGGGCCATTTTTCGAACCGATCCTCACGATGATTCCCTCGCGGGACCGCATCGGCCAGATCACCAGCTACACCGAGTGGCTCCAGCGGCGGCTGGGGGCGAAGGTTCGCGGCATGTGGATGCCCGAGCGGGTATGGGAGCAGTCGCTCACCAGCGACCTGGTCCGCGCCGGCATGGAATACACGGTGCTGGACGATTTTCATTTTAAGAACGCCGGGCTCAGCGAGGATCAGCTCGACGGCTACTACATCACCGAGGACGACGGCTACATCCTGAAGGTGCTGCCCGGCAGCGAGCGGCTTAGGTATCTCATTCCGTTCGCGCCGCCGCAGGAGTCGATCGACTATCTGCGCGGCATGGCCGAGCATCGGCCCGGCGCTCTGATGGTGTTCGGCGACGACGGCGAGAAGTTCGGCACCTGGCCCGGCACGCGGGAGCATGTATACGATCGCGGTTGGCTCACTCAGTTCTTCGACGCGTTGCGCGAAAACTCCGATTGGATCACGCTCACCACGCCGAGCGAGGCGCTGGCGAGCGTGCCGCCGCTGGGCAAGGTCTACATTCCCGAGGGCAGCTACCGCGAGATGACCGAATGGGCGCTGCCGGCCGCGCGGATCAATCAGTACGAAGATGTGAAACACGAGCTGGAACACCAAGGCCAATGGGACGCGGTGAAACCGTTCGTCCGCGGCGGGTACTGGCGGAACTTCAAGGTGAAGTACCCCGAAACGGGCGCGATGTACGCCCGCATGCAGATGGTGAGCCGTCGACTGCAAAACATGGAGGCCGACGGCGCCGCGGGCGATATTGTCGAACAGGCTCGGTTAGAACTGTATCGCGGGCAGTGCAATTGCAGCTACTGGCACGGCGCCTTCGGCGGCGCGTACCTGCCGCATCTGCGCAATGCGGTGTACCAGAAGCTGATCGCGGCGGATAATCTGCTCGATCAATACGAAAGCCGTTCGTGGCAAGGCGATCAGCAGCCCTGGGTCGAGCTGACGCAGGCCGACTACAACTTGGACGGCCGCCCCGAGGTTCGCCTCGCGAACAATCGCATGCTGGCGCTCATCGCTCCGCACGAAGGCGGCCAGATGTACGAGCTGGACGTGAAGTCGATCTGCCACAATCTGCTCGCGTCGCTCGCTCGCCGGCAGGAGGCGTACCATCGGGCGGTGCTCCGCGGGCCGTCGGCCGAGGGCGACGACGTGGCGAGCATTCACGAGCGCGTGGTCTTCAAGCAAGAAGGGCTCGACGAGCGGCTCGGCTACGATCGCTGGCAGCGAAATTCGCTGGTCGATCATTTCTTCGCGACCGACGTCGACGCGGCGGCGGTAGCCGCGGGCCGGGCCGACGAGCAGGGCGATTTCGTCCACGCCCCGTACGAGGCCAAGCTCCGCCGCAGCGATGGCCGCGTGCAATTGCAACTCACCCGCGAGGGTTCGGTCCAGGGGCGCACGGTGAAGCTGACCAAGGGCGTGACGCTAAACGCCGGCGACGCGACGCTGGAAATTGCGTATCTGCTGGAGAACGTGCCGGCGGACATCGCCCTGCACCTGGCGCCGGAGTTTAACTTCGCCGGGTTGCCCTCGGGCGCCGACGATCGGTACTTCTCCGGCGGGCAGGGGCAGCGATTGGGGCAACTGGGACATCAGCTCGATCTGAACGGCATGACCCAGCTCGGGCTGACCGACGAGTGGCTCGGCATCTCGGTGACGCTCAAGTTCGACCAGCCGGCTTCGATCTGGACGTATCCGGTCGAGACGGTAAGCCAATCGGAAGGCGGGTTCGAGTTGGTCCATCAATCGGTGGCCGTGCTGCCGCACTGGATCGTGGTGCCCGACGCCGAGGGCCGCTGGAGCATGAAGCTGCGGCTGTCGATCGACACGCAACTCGCGGAATCGCGCATGCCGCAACTTGCCGAAGCGGCGGCGGTGTGAGCGGCGCAGGCTGCCCCAGTCATTCTGAGCGCAGCGAAGAATCTAGCGCGCCGCCAGATTCTTCGCTGCGCTCAGAATGACGATTAGCCCGCGGCGCAAGCCGCTGGGTCGAACCCTGGCCTCGCGGCCAGGGCTATTTGAGCGTCGTGAATGCGACGTCGAACCAATCGATCGCGGCATTAAAGTTCGCTTGTCCGTATGTAACCGTCGCTAGTAAGGGCGTATCGCATCGCGCGGCGAGTTCTTCGGCGTTCGTGGCGAGACTCGCGTCGTCTTCACGCGGGGCGGTTTGGTTCAACACGACGCCCGCAATGGGCAACCCCGGCGCCTTCGCCCGCGCCGCGATCAGCGTCTGCAGCGTTGCATTGATCGCGCCGAGCTCGTTGGCGGCGACGATCACCAGCGGAAAGCCGAACTCGGCGGCCAGGTCGATGTTGTAGTCCTCGTCGCTGAGCGGCGACATGAGCCCGCCGGCGCCTTCGACCAACACGACGTCGCTCGTCGAGCGCCAGGTGTCGAGACCCGTGCGCAGCAGCGCCGAATCCACGCGGCGGCCTTCGGCGGCGGCGGCGCG
>JBGSYU010000664.1:0-1706 GCA_041750715.1 Lacipirellula sp. | reverse complement strand
GCCGCGGGGCAGGAGTCGCTCGCGTGGGACGGCCGCTTCGGCCGCTGGTTGCTCCAACGCCTACACGAGCGAGGCGCCGCCCTTCACGCCCGGCCGCTGCGGCAGCCAATGACCGTGACCGACGTCACCGGCTGCCTGTTCTCGGCCTACCAAGTCGACAACGGGCAACTCCATCTGGCCGGATGCCAACTCACCGATCATCCGTTTCTGCGGCTCTCGTTTGCGAGCGAGAAGGAAGGCGATTGGGTTCGTCACATCTACGTCGCGCCCGACGGCTCTTCGGTGAGCGACGAGCTGATCCCGCAGTTGGGCCTCGACGAATTGGAGCCGATCGCCAAACTGCCGCCGCGGCTGGAAGACAACGCATTGCGTTCGCTGGTGTCCGCCGGTCGGCGCATCGCCGCAAAGCAATCCAGTTCCCGCGATCCCGACGCCGCCGCCGTCGACCCGCTCGCTGCCGCTATCGTGTGGGTTCGCCACGCGGAAGGGCGGCTGCAATTCACGATTGGCAAGAGTACGGCGTCGCAAACGTTCAGCAGTTGGGCGCGGCTGCTCAAGGCCCAACCGTTCGTCGCCAAGCATTCGGGCGCCAGCACGTTTCACCTAGCCGCCACCGACGACGGTCGCGTCGACGCCGCCGAGCAGATCGCGGTCTGCGAAAAATCGGGCCGCCGCGTGCTGCGACAGGAACTCGTCGAGTGCAGCGTGACGCACAAGTGGGTGCTGCCCGACTTCACCGATACGTGCCCCGTCTCCGGCCGCCCCGCGCTGCGGCACGAGTTCGTCAGTTGCACCGTGTGCAAACAGCGCGTGAGCAAAGGCGTGATGGACGACGGCGCCTGCGCCGCCTGCCGCAGCCTGACGAAGGTCACCAAAGACGACCCGCGGCTAGTCTGGATCTACGGCGAGCACCCGGGCCTCGACCGCTGGAGCCGCTGGCAACTGGCGGAAACGCAAACCGTCTACATCGCCGAAGCGGCGAGCCTCTTGAAACGACTGCTGGCGGTCGTCGACAAAGAAACGCTCATCGTCCGCCGCCTCGCGACCGCGAGCCGGCTAAGCTCGACATGGATCGAAGCCAGCGAAGCCGAGCGAGCCGATCTACTGAATTAACGCGCGCTCGAATGGATTCCATAACATCCTCGTTGACACCCATCCCTTCTCTTTTTCTTCCTTCTCCGTTGCGGGCTTTGCGCCCTTCTGTTCAATGGACTGGCATGGGAACAGAAGGTCGCAAAGGCCGCAAAGAACCGTTGGCGCTTCTTTTCCTAGCGCGTGTACCGCATGCTTTACCCGTGAGGACGTGGTGCAGTAAATCCAAGAAATGCGCGGAATTGAGGACAGTTTATTCAAAATCGAATCGCCGCTGACGTGCCCGTGCTCAGGCGAAAACCCTACCGTCGATAGCCGCCTGTCAGACGTAACTCCATATGAGTAAAAGACCTACGCAATAGCGTCACGTCCGTTGAGCGACTCAATGAAGGTTCGGTCACAACGGTATTTCCGATTTTTTCCTAGACTCCGGATGTTCCGCTGGTAAAATTATAAGGCTGGATACGGCCAGATTCCTCGCGCGCCTCCCTCGCAGATCAATCCCGACGCACTAGCGGCACACCCGCGGTACCGCCGACGCAAACGTCCCACAGGTGAATGCACTGATCCGACCCCCACGGATCAGTTCACCCGGGCGAGAGCGATTCGGCGAC
>JBGSYU010000663.1:0-3529 GCA_041750715.1 Lacipirellula sp. | reverse complement strand
TGCCGCAACACTTCCTTGGCGCCGGAGGTGAGGCCGTCGAGGCGGCGTTCGAGCTCTTCCAGCACCACGGTTCGCTCGCGGGCGCCGGTGAGGCGGCCTTCGAGTTCGGCTCCCTGTTTTTGTTGCGCCCTGAGCGTATGGCGGTCTTGCGACAACTCGGCTTGAGAGGCTCCTAGCTTGCCGGTCGCGTGCGCCAGGTCGGTCGATAGCAGCGCGACCGTCGCGGAGGCTCGATGGAGCTCCGTCTGGTGCCGCTGGCGTCGTTGCACTAGGGGAGACGTTTCATCGTCGAATCGTCCTAAAGAATCCTCGACCGATTGCAGCCGGGCGTTCAGCAATTGCTCCGAGTTCGAAACCTGCGCCGATTCGCCTTCCGCCAGCTCCAGTTCGGCGCGAGCCATGTCGGCGGCGCGAGCGACCTCGCCGATCGCGGCTTCGACCGTTGCGAGTTCCCGTTGCGTCTCGGAGAGCTGTCGTTCGCCGCGGTTGTGTTGCGCTTGCGAGGTCGCAAGTTCCGCAGCCGTTTCCGCAACCAACTGTTGCGAGTCGCCGACTCGCGTGGTGAGGATCAGGAGCTGATGCGCGAGCCGCTGGACCTCTTGCTCTAGCTCGTCGATGCGCGCGAGGTGACTGCTGCGGGTCGATTCGCATTGAGCGATCCGCTCGCGGACGGCGGTTTCCGCGGCGGCGCTCTCGCGGTATAGCCGTTGCAGCTCCTCAGCCGTCGCATCGATTTCAGCCACCCGGGCATCCCATTCGGCAAGTTGGCGCTCGAAATCGACGACTTCACGTTCATGCGCCGACGCCGTCGCTCGAACAACGTCGATGCGTGCGGCGATACGGCGCCAATCTTCCAGGCCGACCTGCGTGCGGAGTAGCTCAAGCTGCTTGGACGCTTCGGAGTACTTTTGCGCTTTGCCGGCCTGCGATCGCACGTTGCGAAGTTGCGATTCGAGCTCTTCGACGATGTCTGCCAGTCGCAGCAGGTTTTGGTGGATGCGTTCGAGTCGGCGGGCCGCTTCTTCGCGCTTGATGCGGAAGCGGCTGATGCCCGCGGCTTCTTCGAAAATCAACCGGCGCTCTTTCGGCGACGACTGCAGCACGGCGTCGACTTTTCCCTGCTCGATGATGCTGTAGGCGCCCGTGGACATGCCGCCGCCGCCGAGCAAGTCGCGGATGTCGCGCAAGCGACAGGGCTGGCGATTGATGAGGTATTCGCCCTCGCCGCTGCGAAAGACGCGGCGGGTGATTTGGATTTCGGCGGCGTCGTGGTCGAAGATGCCGGCCGTGTTGTCGAAGATGAGCGACGCCTCGGCGGCATTGGCCTGCCGGCGGGATCGCGAGCCGCTAAAAATGACGTCGGTCATCTCCTTGCCGCGGAGTGCCTTGACGCTCTGGGCGCCGAGAACCCATTTGATGGCGTCGACGACGTTGGATTTACCGGAGCCGTTGGGGCCGACGACGACGGTGATGCCAGCGGGGAACTCAAACCGCGTGCGATCCGCGAAGCTCTTGAAGCCGTTGAGTTCTAAGGCAGAAAGCATAGGAGCAAATGACGAATGACGAATTCCGAATGACCAGTGAAATAGGCAGTCGCGTTGTCACCCTCCGAGCCAGGTATTCGTCATTCGTCATTCGCGATTTGTCATTTGGCCTGAGTGAGAAGCTTAGCGTCGTCTTTGTTGGAACTTTGCTCGCGATCCACAGTTCGCCCCGGCTCCGGCAGAGCGTTCACGCGGAACCGGCTGGGGAGGGCGCCGCTATTTTTGGCTTGTTGCAGCATCTGCACCACGTCGGGGTAATCGCCGCCAAGATCGACCACCGCGCGAATCACCTCGTCGACGTTGGTCGACACGACTCGCTGTTGGGTCGGCTCGCCCGGGCTGAACCGGCTGATCGTGAACTGCGAGCCGCTCAGACCGTTCACCATGATCCGCGGGCCGGCGTCGAGCACGGCCGGGAGTTTGAAGTGGTGTTCCTTGCCGAAGAGCACCAGTTCCTGGCGGTGGCTGTTGGTGGCGTGAATCATCGGCGGGCCGCCTACGTCTAGTACGTGGTAGTTGAACTTCCCGCCGGGCCCAAGCTTCTCGCAGCGAATGCGAGGATCGTCGGGCGCCATGCAGGACAGGCCTCGGAACGCGCCGTAACGCGTCTCGGCGCTCTTCACGCTGAGCATCTCGGCCAGCGCTTCCGAAGCGGCGCCGTCTTCCATAGCCCCCAGGGCCGAAAGAGCGCCCACGCGGAAGGCGGGTTCCTCGACCGCAGCGCGGGCTAGCGGCGACACGGCTTCGGTCACGTCGAGATACGCGAGCGCCTCGGCTGAGTAGAAGCGGACCTCGCGGTCCTCATCGCTCGCGCCCTTCTTCAGAATTTCAATGGCTTCGTCGCCGCCGACGGCTTCGAGCCGCACGGCGGCTGTCTCCGCGGTGACGGGATCGAGCAACTGATGGCCTAACAGTTCGAGCCGCTGGAGACGCTGTGCGGAGCCCTCCTCGATCGCAATACTGCGGACGACCCGCATGTAGCGACCCACGTTATCCTTGTAGCGGGGGTGAACGGTAAGCTCGACGAACTCGTCGGTCTTCGGCGTGGCGACGCCCAAGCGTCGACTTTTCACGTACATGTGGAACCGCTCGCTTACGGCCTTGCCCACAACTTGACTCAATCGAATCGACTGGTGCTGATGATCCAGAATCAGCCCTAGTTTTCGCGATTTGGTGGCGACGCCGCCGGTGAGTACGCGACCTGTCGTGGCTAGCGCAAGATCGCCAGCCGCGGCGGAGGGGTCGACGAGAATTGGTCCCTGCGCGACAGCCGTATCGTGGCCGGTGCGAATCTGGCCGCCGAGGACGGCCATCTCGGTCAGGCGGGTTTCCATGAGCCAACCGCCGCGGAGGCTGGTCGTCTCGCTTTTCGAGGACGTGCGGACTTCGACGTCGAAAGTATCGCCGGCCTGCGTACCCGGGCGAAGGTATCCACGGATGAGAACCAGAGTCGTGTTCGGCGATGCAAGAACCTCGTTGGGGTTTTCGACTTCGCGGCGATTGAGCTCGGCAAGCAGCGCGGCTCGTTGGGGCGAAGGGGCCGGGTCCTCGCCAGTGCCTGCCAACCCGGTAACCAACGCGACGTTTTCGACTTTGACGTAGTCCATGCCGTACGGGTGGGCCACGGAGCTGACGAGTCGCGTAGAGCTGGGCGTTTTGGCGTCGACTTCAGTCAACGCGGCGTCGGGGCTTTGCGGCCGAAAGATGGGGCCCATGCAGCCTGCCGCCTGAAACGCCAGGGCGCCTATGACGGCGGCCTGCCAACGGAGGCAGTTCTTGATGCGGTGACTGTGCAGAAGTGGCGTGGCCATGCGATCGCGCTCCGTCGGGTAGCTCGCGCGCAGCCTTGCGCGCAGCTCGATGCACCGAGAGGGTGCGAAGGATACGAATGCTGGCGAGGGGGGTCAAGGGGGAAGGCAGCAGCGCGGTGTGGAAGTGTGGAAGGGGTCGGGAGTCTTTTGCGACTGGGAACGTCTTAACCCGAA
>JBGSYU010000662.1:0-2886 GCA_041750715.1 Lacipirellula sp. | reverse complement strand
GGGCGGATCGCGCGGCATGGCCGGGGCGCCGTCACTCACCGGCATGGCGGCGCTACGGAGCGGCGCGGGGCTCGTCACCGTGGCGACTCCCGTTTCCATTCAGCCGACGGTGGCTGGATTCAGCCCCTGCTATACGACGCTGCCGCTGGTGGAGGACGATTACGGCATTGCCGACTTGGCGAACATCGTCGACCTCGCCGCAGCGCGGGAACGGTTCGACGTATGGGCGATCGGGCCTGGACTAGGGCAATCCGAAGACGTCGCGGAGCTTGTTGCGCAGCTTTATCGCGACGTGCCGCGGCCGATGGTGGTCGACGCCGACGGGATAAACGGGTTGACGACGAGTGTGAAGCGGAATCCGCAATTATTGAACAACCCGGCGGGGCCGCGGATTCTGACGCCGCATCATGGCGAGTTCGCGCGGTTGGCAGGCGGTCGGCCCAGTCACTCTTTGGCGGAGCGGGCGGAGCAAGCGGCAGAGTTGTGTCGGCGCGACGCGTCCGGCAAGACGGTGGTCGTATTAAAGGGTCACCAGTCGATCGTGTGCGATGGATCTCGCTTCTGCACGAATCGCACCGGCAACCCAGGCATGGCGACCGGCGGAACGGGCGACTGTCTCACCGGAGTTATCTCAGCGCTGCTTGGCCAAAGCCTCGACCCCTGGAGCGCGGCGCGATTGGGCGTGCATGTACACGGCCTCGCCGGCGATTTGGCTGCCGAGGAACTGGGCGAGGTCTCGCTGATCGCCAGCGATCTGCTCATGTATTTGCCGTACGCGCTGAAGTCCCTTTGACCGGCTCCAACGTCGGCGTCGTGGCCGCCGCGGCCGACTGGCCGGCCCACTGAACCGTTAGCTCGGCGTCGAACACCTTTTCGAACATGCGCGCACGGCGGCGGCAGGCCCAGAGGTCGACCTCGGGGTATTCGTCCGCGTTGACCGTCAGCACGACTTGGCCGGGCGTGCCGACGATTTGCACGTTGCGAATGATTTGGTTGTGACTGCGATCGAGCCCGCCGGCGACGCGAAGGACCGCGGCCATCTGGCACACTCGCATTTGATCGGCGTCTTCGAGGCCTCCGTAATTGTCGTGCTTGTTCTTCGGCTGCGGTCCGCGATGGTAGCGGGCCACATTGGCAATGGTTTCAAGCTCTTCAGGAAGAAACGCCTGCAAGCGGCTATGCAAAATGAGGTGGTAGGAGTGCTTGTGGTGGCCTTCGTAGCTGATGAGATAGCCGACGTCCTGCATGCGGGCCGCGGCTTCCAGCAGGCGTCGGTCGCCGGCGGGAAGCTCGTAAAGTTCGCACAAGCCAGCGTAAATTTCCCCTGCGAGCTTGGCGACGTGCCGCGCGTGGGCGAGGTCGACGCCGCACGCTTCGGTGAAGCGGTCGATCTGCTCGTCCTGGCTGGGCGAGCAGACGTTGGTCGATCCTTGAAGGCCGTCGATCATCGTCAGCAAAAGGCCGTCGCGGACGCCGTAGACGTGTACCTGAAGCATATTGACGCGGAATCGGCGCATCAGGGCGTCGATCACCGCCAAGCCAGGAATGATGATGTCGACGCGGTCGGCGTTGAGACCGGGGGTTTGCCGGCGCTCGTCGGGCGTCATCTTGCGGAGGCGATCGATGAGGTGGCAAACGTCGGCGCGCGTCGCTCGACAACCGGCCGCCGGGAGTCGCGACAATCCGCGGCTCGCCATGATCATGCTCGCGAGGCTAGTGAACGTGCCGCCGGAACCAATGAGCAGATGCAGCGGCGACGCGGGTTTGTCGGTGGCTGTGCGGAGCTCGGCGTCGATCGCTCGCTTGAGTTTGGCGAGGTTCGCGTCGATCGATAAGTCGTCGCCGAACTTGCCGGCGAGCCGCACGGCGCCCAGCTTGGTGCCGTAGATGGCTTCGATAAGCTCGCCCGAGGCGACCACGATTTCGGTGCTGCCGCCGCCGATATCGGCCAGCACGGTGTTCTTGCCCGCGAGATCGATGCGTCGCCGCACGCTTTGGAACGCGAGATGCGCCTCCATATCGGCGTCGATGACTTCGACGTCGAGATCAAGCTCTTCCTTGATGCGGCGACAGAAGTCGGGACCGTTGGTCGCTTCGCGGACGGCGCAGGTGGCGATGGCTCGAACGCTTTCGACGCCGAGGCCGGCGACGATCGACTTGAACCGCCGCAGCGCCGAAAGCGAATCTTCGATCGACTGGTCGTCAAGCCGGCCGTCGACGGCGAGCGAGCGACCTAGCCGCGGCGTCTCGCGCTCTTCGTCGAGAATGCGATACCGGCCGCCGGCCTGGGCCTCGGCGACCACCAGGCGGATGCTGTTGCTCCCGATGTCGATGGCCGCCAGGCGGGGGACGACGTCGGGGGCGAGGTAGGTCTGTTGTTCACTCATGAGCGACCGCTAGCCTTAAGGGTCCATCCTTGCGTCGTCTTACGGATACTCCATTGTAGCTTGCGGTCGCGTAGCGTGCCCCCGGTCATTGACCGGGGGCTAAATGGGGTGGAGCGTGCTTAGGTTCTCATTCCTGGGCATCCGTCTTTTGGGGAGCGGGCGCTTCCGTCGCTTCGGACTTTGGCTTTTCATCGGGCGCCTTGCTCTTTGGCGCCTTTTTCTTTTCGACTTCGAGCTGCTTGACGTTCAGGAACTTCATCGACGCCGAGTTCATGCAGTAGCGAAGGCCGGTGTCGGTGGGGCCGTCGTCGAAGACGTGGCCCAGATGGGCCTGGCAGCGGCGGCAGCGGATTTCGGTGCGCGGCGCGCCCAACTTCAGGTCCTTATGCAGCGTGACCGTATCCTTGGCAATGGTCTTGTCGAAGCTGGGCCAACCGCAATGCGCGTCGAATTTGGAGTCCGACTCGAACAGCGGCAGGCCGCAGCCGGCGCAGCGATA
>JBGSYU010000661.1:0-3312 GCA_041750715.1 Lacipirellula sp. | reverse complement strand
GAGATGGACATGCTCCTCTCGACCGGCGAGCAGGTGAGCGTCGCGCTCATGGCGATGGCCATTCACGCCCTCGGCGGCACGGCGGTCAGCCTGACCGGCGGTCAGATCGGCATCAAGACCGACAGCTCGCACACCAAGGCCCGCATCCAGTCGATTTCCACCGACCGGATGAAGAAGCATCTCGACGCCGGCCACGTCGTGATCGCCGCCGGCTTCCAGGGCGTCGACGAGGACCTGAACATCACCACTCTCGGCCGCGGCGGCAGCGATACGACCGCCGTGGCGCTGGCCGCCGTGCTGCGGGCCGATTCGTGCGAGATTTACACCGATGTCGACGGCGTGTACACCACCGACCCGCGGATCGTGCCGAAGGCGCGGAAGATGGACCGCGTGAGCCACGACGAAATGCTAGAACTGGCCAGCCTCGGCGCCGGCGTCATGCACAGCCGCTCGATCGAGTTTGGCAAGAAGTTCGACGTGCCGATTCATGTGCGGAACAGCGCCAGCTTCAGCGACGAGCCGGGGTCGATTATCGGCAGCGTCTCCGAAAGCAGCGATCGGGCGGTGAGCGGCTGCGCACTTACGAAGAACGAGGCGCGCATCTCCCTCACCGGCGTGCCGGACAAGCCGGGGACGATGAACCGCGTTTTTTCGCACCTCGCAAAGGTGAATGTCGCCGTCGACATGATCGTGCAGAACATCGGCGCCGCGGGCGTGGCCGATATCGCGTTCACGGTGCTCGAAACGGATTTGCCGCTGGCGTTGAAGACCGTGGAGGAGGCGGCGGACGAACTAGGCGGCCGGGTCTCGCACGACGCGAACCTGTCGAAGGTCTCGGCCGTGGGCCTCGGCATGGCCACGCAGACCGGCGTCGCCGACCGCATGTTCCGCTCCCTTTCCGACGCGAAGGTGAACATCCACGCGATCACCACCAGCCAGATCAAAATCTCATGCTTGGTGCCGCGAGCGCAGGGCATGGAAGCGCTGCGGGCGGTTCACGACGAGTTCGAACTGGAGAAGGCGCCGAGCAAGCGCAGCAATTTCGGCAACGGCGGCGGGCACAAGGTGGAGCCGCCGAGCCCCGTCGACGTGGTATCGCGATTGCAGCGGATGGAAGACCTGACGATCGACGACGTGCGGCTCGATCAGACGCAAGCGCGGGTCACGATCTCGCAATTGCCCGACAGCCCCGGCATCGCGGCGGAGATCTTCGAGGCGGTGGCGGCGGAAAGTTTGCTGGTCGACATGATCGTGCAAGGCGCCGGTCGCGACGGGCTGGCGAGCCTGAGCTTCACCGTGCCGCGTGAGTCGATCGACGACGCGGTCAGCGTCGCGACGGATATCGCTAAAGAGTTGGGTTGCGGGCCGGTTAGCAGCGATCCAACGATCGCCATCCTGAGCGTCTTCGGCATCGGCATTCGCACCCACGTCGGCGTCGGGGCGCGGATGTTCAAGGCCCTGAGCGACGCGAGCATCAATGTCGAGATGATCAACACGAGCGAAGTGCGGGTAAACGTCGTCGTCGACGCCGACCACGGCGACCGCGGCCTTAACGCGCTACGCACCGCATTCGCCGACGTGATGGGCTGAGCGGCATGCGACTGGTAGCCGCCGACTAACAGTCGGCCGGTGAAGTGCGTGCGACGTCGCTTGGTCGTTCACCGGCGGGCTGTTAGCCCGCGGCTAATCGCTATCCGCCGCCGGTCACGTCCGTCAGCACATCCTCGCTCACATAAATCGGTAACTGCGGATCGCACGTCACCGCCACCGCGATCGCATCGCTGGGTCGGGCGTCGATTTCAACGAGCTCGCCCTCTTGCCGCACGCGCAAGACCGCGTAATAAGTGTGTTCCTTTAACTCGGTAATCACCACATCTTGAAAATGCCCCCCAAGTTGCTCGATCGCATTGACCAGCAGATCGTGGGTGAGCGGTCGTGGGGCCTCGTGGCGCTTCACGCGGCGCTCGATGCTGTGGGCTTCGAAGAGGCCAATGAGTATCGGAAAAGTCCGTGCCCCGTCGATCTCCTTGAGACAGATCACCTGCTCCTGGTTAATCTCGCTGATGATGATCCGAGAAAGCTCCATCGCGACGGGCATGGGGAGGCGTCCTTTGATGCGATTGGCGTAACGTGGGCTCGAAAGATGAACGCGAGCCGCCATCCGCATTATAGAAACGTCCCCGCATCCGTGGGAAGCTTGTACCGCGTTGCACGAACAATTTAGCCCCCGGTCACTGACCGGGGGCTAAATGCGCCAAACGGCGTTCGTCGATCCAACTAACTTCGCGTCGGCGTCGCCCCATTCTCCTCGACCTTGATACGGCTCGTCTCGCTGGGAACGCCGTCTTCCCCCGCCAGCTTCGCGAGGCTTTCCGGGATATCAATCCCGCCGATGTCGCGCATCACTTGCAGCATCGGGGGCAGCGTGCCGGCCATTTTATGCAGAAAGTCGGCCGTGCTGGAGCGGCCGCCCGCGCCGCCACCGTTCTCCCAGACCACGATCTTGTCGAACTTGATATTACTGATCGCCTTGGCGCTCGACTCGGCTAGCTTGTCCAGATGCTCGAGCATCATCAGTTGGAACGCTTCCTTGGCGCCGCCGCATGCCTCGACGATCTGCTTCAGGCCCTCGCCCTTCTTCGCGAGAATTTCATACTGGCCGCGGGCCTCGGCTTCGAGCTTGGCGAAAATGGCGGCCGCCTCGCCCTCGGCTTCCAGGCGCCGCTTCTGGGCTTCCGCTTCGGCATCGACCAGGATACGGGCCTTCTGGGCCTTCGCCGGCGCTTCATACTTAGCACGCTGTTCCGCCTCGACGCGGGCGGCGTCGGCGAGCGCTGCTTTGGCGAGCGCGCGGTTCTGGGCCTCGGCGACGGCGGCTTCGGCTTCTCGCTTCTTGACTTCGCCGCGCTGGTACGCTTCGGCTCGCTGCACTAGCAGCGTGGCCTGCGACGCCGCCACCTTCGCTTCGGCGATGTTTTCACCGTCGACGGCCTTGGCGTTTGCCTCCGCCACGGAGATACGCATCTGCTGCTCGGCTTCCTTCACCTGCATGTCGCGCTGGTAACCGGCCGTCTGCTCGCCGATGGCCTGCTCTTTTTGCAGCTCCGCCAGCCGCACCGCTTGCTCGCGTTGGGCCTCGCGCGTGCCGATTTCGCGGAGCTTGGTCGCGGAGGCGACTTGAATCACCTTTTCGCGATCGGCGTCGGCCACGCGCACTTCGCCGAGCTTCTCCTGATCGGCGACGTCGCCGCGGGCCGTTTGAATTGCGGTTGAGGCGGCCTTCTTACCGATCGCGTCGATGTAGCCGCTCTC
>JBGSYU010000660.1:0-1830 GCA_041750715.1 Lacipirellula sp. | reverse complement strand
CTCGATGATCAACATCATCTTCGAGGACGACATTGGGTTTTACTTTGCCCGCGAGCGCGTGCTGGAACGGCTCTCCATCGCGGAGACGTTTCTGCCGACCGGCGTGAAGCCCTACCTGGCGCCGGACGCGACCGCGCTGGGCCAGATTTTCTGGTACACGGTGGAGGGCGAAGGCTACGACATCGGTCGCCTGCGGGCGATCCAGGACTGGTTCGTCCGTTACCAGCTCTACAGCGTGCCCGGCGTCGCCGAAGTCGCCTCGGTGGGCGGCTATCCGATCGAGTATCAAATCGACGTCGATCCGGCCAAGCTCCGGGCGTTCAACATCACGCTCGGCGAGCTTTATTCAGCCGTCGCCAGGTCCAATTCCGCCGTCGGCGGACGGGTGATCCAAAAAGGAGGCAGCGAGTTCCTTATCCGCAGCGTCGGTTGGATTGAGTCGCTGCGGGACGTGGAAAATATCGTCCTGAAGCGAGTCAACGGCACGCCGGTGTTCGTGTCCAGTGTGGCGGCCGTGCAGTACGGCTCCGCGGCTCGTCGCACCAGCCTCGAAAAAAACGGGAATGAAGCGGTCGGCGGCGTCGTGTTGATGCGCTACGACGAAAACCCGCTCGAAGTGACCGAGGCGATCAAAGAAAAAATCGCGCAGCTTCAGGCCGGTCTGCCCGAGGGCGTGCGGATCGTACCGTTCTACGATCGCACCCGGCTCATCGAGAGCGCCATCGAAACCGTGCGTGAGACGCTGATCGAAGAGATCGTGGTCGCCAGCCTGGCGATTATCCTCGTCATGCGCCATGTCCGCAGTGCGCTCATTATTTGCCTAACGCTGCCGCTCACCGTGCTAGCCGCATTCGCACTCATGCGCGCCTTTCACATCCCTTCGAACATCATGTCCATGTCCGGCATCGCCATCTCCATTGGCGTGCTGGTCGACGCGGCCATCGTCATGGTCGACCAGGGCGCCCACACGCTCCATAAGCGGTTTGGAACCGCGAAGGTCATCGGCGATACGCGGGCGCTCTTGACGCCGGCACTGCAGACGGTGGGGCGTCCGATCTTTTTCTCGCTGATGATCATGGTCATCAGTTTTTTGCCGGTATTCGCCCTGGGCGGCATGGAAGGCCGGATGTTCCACCCGTTGGCGTTCACCAAGACATTTGCGCTCGTGGGCGTATCCATCCTGGCCATTACGCTCGTGCCGGCGCTCATACCCCAGCTCATTCGCGGCCGCGTCCGAGGAGAGAACGAAAACTGGCTGGTGCGGCGCGTGATTGAGATTTACCAGCCAGTGCTCAACTTCCTGATGGATCATCCGTGGCCTATCGTTTGGGTGACGGGCGTCATCCTGATTGTCGGCCTGACGCCGGCCGTCGCCGGAGAGGGGTTTTTCTGGCTGTTCTTTCGCCTCGTGGCGGCCATCGCCATCCTCTCAGCCGTGTGGGCCGTGCGAAAAGAGGAAGACGGCTTTCGCCGCCTGTGGTGGTTGGTCGCCGCGATGTGGTCGGCGGCGCTGCTGGCGATCGCCGCGTTTCTGCCGCGGACGGGCCTGCATCTGAGCATCGAAGAAGGCGGAACGAGCTTCCATCTGCCGCTAGCCGCGATTGTCCTTTTCATCCCCGTCGTCGCATTTGCGTTGGGCTGGCTGCTCGGCCGCCGCCGCATCTTGGCGCGGGCGAGTATGATCTCCAGCCTGTTCTTGATCGCATTTATCGCGGACCGCAACATGTCGCGGCTCGGCCGCGAGTTCATGCCGCCGCTCGACGAAGGCACAATCCTGGACATGCCGGTGACGATCCCGCGGGCGAGCATCACGCAGGTCGCCGACGATCT
>JBGSYU010000659.1:0-1576 GCA_041750715.1 Lacipirellula sp. | reverse complement strand
CTTGGGCCAACGGTAGGGATTTTCTCGATTGTGCCGGTTGTGCCGGCCGATACCCCTCTTATCGCGCTGCACCGCCAATTCCGCGCTCGCGGTCCGGCGGCGCTCGCATGATCGGCGCTCGGGTGGCGGAATCGCTGGGGGGACAAACGATGCGACATGCCCTTTTTGTAGTTTTGGCCGCGCTGGCGTTGGCGGCATCCAGCGGATGCTGCTCCTCGCTCAAATCGCTCATGTGTCGGAACTGCGGCGAGTGCGGCAATTGCGACCCGTGCGAAGCCGGCGGCACGGTCTTCTGCGGCGAGGGCTGCGGCGATTGTTACTGCTGCGATTGGTACGATTGCCCCCCCACGCCCGACCCATGCGATTGCTGCGGCAACTGGGTCGGGCATTGCGGGCCTTGCGCCTCGTACCAGATGCCGCCTGGCGGGCATTAGGCTTTGTCTCAATACTGGTATTTGACGTTTTCCGCGAATCGGCGATGCTTGGCAAGGCGCACGTTTCCTTGCCATGGAGGGCATGCCGATGGCTCGTTTACTGTTGACGGAAGAAGAATGGGACTTGATCGCGGACGTATTCCCCGAACAGGCTCCGACGGGCCGGCCGCGGCGCGATGCGCGGACCGTGCTGAACGGCATCCTGTGGGTGCTGCGAACGGGTTCGCCCTGGCGCGACCTGCCGGAGGAGTTCGGCCCGTGGCAAACGGCGTGGCGATTGTTCGACAAATGGAACGGCAACGGCCTGCTCGCCGAAATCCTGCATCGCCTTCAAGCGGCGTTCCACGCGGGGGGCGCGATCGATCCTCAGTTGTGGTGCATCGACGGCACGACGGTGCGGGCGGCGCGTTGCGCCGGAGGCGGTGGAAAAAAAACGACCCGCAGGAGCCTGGCGACCACGCATTAGGCCGTTCTCGCGGGGGTTTTTCCACGAAAATCCACGTTCTGTGCGATGGCAACGGGCTGCCGCTCCACTTCCACCTCACGGCGGGGCAAACGCACGAGTCGACCGTCGTGGACGAACTGCTGGTGGGCGCCGACGAATGTCTCCTCGACGAGGACGGCGAGCGCATCGCTTGGCCATTCGCGCTCGGAGGCGACAAGGGATATCGGGCCGACTGGATCGACCAATACCTGTTGGAGTTGGGCATCGAACCGGTGATCCCATCCAAGGAAAACGAAGACCGTGACGCGCGGCCGGTGGCATTCGACAAGACGGCATACCGCAAACGCAACATCGTCGAACGACTCATCGGCTGGCTAAAGGAAAGCCGCCGCATCTTCTCACGGTTTGAGAAGACGGCCAAAAACTTCGGCGGCATGCTCACCCTCGCGTTCATCCGACAGTACATGAGCTACGACCTCGTCTAAACCGCCTATTGAGACAGAGCCTAGAACTCGCCGCGTCCCAGCGGCAGTCAGGTGCGTTGGCACGGACCCTATGCCAACCAACTCTTGGCGCCGCGTCATCTCGCGCCGCCGACGAGAAACAGGGGGCTTACGCCCCCCGCTCGCCTAGACTTGCCCGCCGGCCGTGGTTGTGCCGAGCCGCTCGAGGCGTACACTGTGTTCGGTCTGCCTTC
>JBGSYU010000658.1:0-2333 GCA_041750715.1 Lacipirellula sp. | reverse complement strand
CGCCGATTTCGACGTCGAGGCGCCGGCCACGCTCGGCGCCGCGGTTGAACGCGATGTGTTTGCCACCGCCACCGGCGCGGTGGCGGAGTTTCACGCCACGCATGGCCAGATGGTGAACAAGGGCGACGTCTTGGTAGTGCTGAGCGACCCTGAGCTGGCACTAAAGCGGCAGCAAGTTCGCGGGGAGATCGACGCCACTCGCAAGCGGCTCGATGCGCTGGCCGTTACGCGGACCGATCGCACCTTGCGCGAAGACGTAAGCGACGATCGTTTACCGCTATCGGCGGAGCAACGGCAGCTTGAAGAGCGGCTGACGAACCTGACGGCGCAACAATCACTGCTAGAAGCACGGCACGACGCGCTCACCATTCGTAGTCCCCTAACGGGCCAGGTTCTGACGCGCGACGTGCAAAGGTTGTTGGAGTCGCGGCCCGTGGAGCGCGGACAGGTGTTGCTCACCATTGCCGACACGGCGAGCGGCTGGGAGCTGAAGGCTGACGTGCCGCAGCGACAAATCGGACACGTCCTTGCCGCGCAACGCGATGTTGACGGGGAATTAAGCGCGAGCCTCAGACTTGCGGGGGATGTGGAAAAGACGTACCCAGGCCATGTCGTTGAAGTGAGCGCGGCAGCGCCCTTGGAGGCGGAGGGGCTTGGAGACGCGGCGGCGCCGGTTCAAGTTCGCATTGCGGTCGAGGGCGACCCGCCCGCGGCGGTCCGTCCGGGGATGAGCGCTTCGGTGCGCATTCACTGCGGACAACGACCACTGGGGTACGTGTGGCTGCACGACGTTGTCGCCACGATTTATCGCTGGGCGACTTTCTGACCACAGATTTTTTGCTTTGGTGATCGCAATGCCACCGTCGTTGTCCAAGCCATTCATCGTCGCCAGGAGGACTGCAAAGTCCGGAAGCAGTCACCCTGAGGTACTCCGAAGGGTCTGGCCAGATTCTTCGGAGTACCTCAGAATGACCGTGCGCGCGGGACTTTGCCGTTGTCCTGTCATTGTCGCTGCGTTTCTTTCGGCATGGACTGGCGCCTGTGCATCTCGCGGCGCTGAGTTAATCCTCGATTCGGTGGTGCTTCGTCCCATGGTGGAGGCGGAGGTTCCCGCACGGCAGACGGGGGTCTTGGCGACCATCGCCGTTGAAGAAGGCGCTGCCGTGAGGTCGGGCGCCATGCTGGCGTTGCTCGACGATCGGGCCGCCCGACTTGCCGTGGCGAAGGCGGAATTGGAGCGCGAACAGGTGTCCGCGAAGGCGAGCAACGAGCTTCGCATTGAGTATGCCGACAAGGCTCTGGAAGTGGCGCGGGCGGAAATGAAGCGGTCGAGCGAGTCGAACGAGCAGTTCGCTCGGAGCATCTCGCAGTCGCAACTCGACGTCGAACGGCTGACGATCGAAAAGCTCGAACTCGAGCGGCGGCAGGCCGAGCAAGACGTCGCGCTCGAGAAGTTCGAGCTTCGGCTGAAAGAAAATGCGCTCGAAGCGGCGAAGCTGGAGCTGGAACTTCACGCGGTGAAGGCCCCGTTTGCGGGAGTCGTGGCCCTGGTTCGCGGAAGGCCCGGCGAATGGGTGCAGCCGGGAACGCCGGTCTTGCGGCTGGTGGCGATTGATAAACTGCGGGCCGAGGGGTTCGCGCCAGCCGGCTTGGCCAGCGGCAAGCTGCTAGGCAGCAAGGTGCAGTTCGCCCTGGTCGACGAAGACGGCAAGCCGTCGACCGCGCTGGCGGCAGGCGCGCTGCGCTACGTCAGCCCGGAGGTTGATCCGGTTAGCCGACAGGTACGGGTGTGGGCGGAGATCGACAATCAGGATCTCCGCCTTCGTCCTGGTCAACAAGGTCAGTTAGTCATTTCCAAGGATCGGTAGAATACAAGAAGTCTTTGAACCCAACCTCCGACCATCGCCGTTCGACTGTAAATCGCACGTTGCCGTTGCGCTCCCGGGGCGATCTGCACATCGTCGAAGTCGCGTTCGCCGGCGAAGGGACGTACGTGGTGCAGGACCCTGTGGCCGGTGAATCGTTTCATCTTTCGACGGCGGAACACGCGCTGCTGGCCACGCTACGCCAGCCGACGAGCTTGCGGGCAATGCAGCGACAGTTGGAATCGCAATTCGCGCCGCGCCGCATCTCGATTTCGCAGTTGCAACAATTCGTCAATCGTCTGTACGACCAGGGCCTGGTCGTGAGCGAGGCGCCCGGTCAGGGCGCCGAGTTGCGTACTCGCGGAAATAATCTTGCGCGACGCGAGCGGCGGGCCGGCCTGCTGCAGGTATTGTCGCTGCGGCTGGGAGGTTTTGATGGAGGGCCGTTGATCGACCGACTTTACGGCG
>JBGSYU010000657.1:0-5062 GCA_041750715.1 Lacipirellula sp. | reverse complement strand
CGATCGGCCCGGTGGCGGCCAACTCCATTTCGCTTGCAACTCTTTGGAGATCGCCCGTCGGCCTTCAAGCGGCCCGGTGGCCTGCGTGAAGCACGTCATGAAGCTCTCGTCGGGCATCGTCCACGCGCCTACCCAGCAGGTATAGCCGGGAGTTTGCGGGGAATGATAAATGGTCGTCCGGGAAAAATCGCGCGCGACGTAATCGTCGTCCGCTAAAGCCGGCCGTGGCACGGCAATGCCAGCGATAATGAGGATCGCGAGAGGTGCTAAATTGCGCGCCGTCAACATCATCCTTAATGCACTCATTATTGAACTACCTTTGGTGTAGTGAACTATCGAAAGCGTGGCATGGGCGAACGCGCCGCCCCGAGAGCGAACCCTCTCACCCCGAGGGGTCCGGCCTGAGTACCGCGTTGCCGCGCCCGTTCAGGGCCGCTCGACGGTGATATCAAACGTGCTCGGGCCGTCCGGAGTCACTGTGAATTCCAATCCCGAGGTTTCGTAGCGCTGGAAACGACTGTGAATGACGGGCTTGGATGGACTGGCCGGGTTGATGGGTCCTGGCGGGAGCCCGGGCGTCACCAGGACGCGATGCTTGCCCTCGACGGCGCCGTCGTCCGTTCCAAAGGTGCCCAGGGCGTACGAGCCGTCGGCTTGGATCATGCCCCGCGCGCTAATCCGACCGGTCGGGTTAGCGCTGGGCTTTTCGCCGTCGCCCGACGGGGCGACGGGCTGAAACTCCACCGTGCCCGTCGAGAGCGGCTTGCCGTCGGGGAAGGTGACGCGGCCCGTCACCGGGTAGGTGGTCGATCCGCCGCCGCCGCAGCCGAGGGCGCCGGCGGCGAAGACGCAAGCGGCGCACCAAGTCGACCTACGGCGCCAGCGCCGCATGTCTACTAGCCGAACTGGAACGAGGCTCATGGGCGGCGCAGTTCTTCTTTAGTAGTGGTAGTTAACCGTTAGTTAGCCAGTTGCCCGTCGTTGCGGACGGCGAAGTAGCCCAGCAACTGGTTATCGGTGGCGACGTCCAGAGTGCGAACGCTGCCGTCGACGAAGACGAATTGGCACACGCCCGGATGATGGCTGCCGAAGGTCGTATACGCATACGGGGAAAAGACTTGCTCGGGATTGGCGGTGATGCCGTACCCCAAGCCGGCCCAGCGAAGAATGTGGATGATTCCGTCGGGATTGTAGATCGACGAGTCGCCGAAGGTGCCTTGTCCGAACCCCTGCGTGGGCAGGTGCTTCTCGCCCACCATGATCGTGTTGCTGGTGCCGTCGGTGATCGACTTTAGCTTGATCTCGGGCTTCATCCCTTTGAATCGGAAATCAGGGTCGGTCCCGTTGCAGGGGGCGATGCCGGCGACGGGGGTGGTGCCGATGGGATTCGGCGCCTGGAGGACGCCCCCCGGGAAATTGCCGGTGACGGGGTCTTCATTAGGCGCAGCGCCTACCCGCACTTGGTCGAAATCGGCGGCCCAGTGACCGTCGCCCGAGCAACCGGCGTAGTCGCCGACCGCCCCCGGGCGATGCCCCACGCTGCCGCGCTGGTCGCCGCTGATGCTAAGCCCGCTGGACTCTCCGGAGCCGGCGGTGCGCCGGCTGGGGCAATAAAAGGCCGCGATCTGCGTTTCGATGTTTTCTTTGGGCTGGAAGTGATAGGACAGCACCGGATCCCATTTGCCCGCTAGCGCTCCTTGCTCGATGTAGGGCCACAGCTCGCTATACCACGACCCATGGTGGCAGGGGACGCGCGAAGGGGGCAGCGCCTTTTTGGTGCTCTCGTAGTTGAGAAACGCCAGTCCGAACTGCTTGAGGTTGTTGCTGCACTGGGCGCGGCGGGCCGCTTCGCGCGCCGCCTGGACGGCGGGCAGCAGCAGCGCGACCAGCACGCCGATGATCGCGATCACGACCAGCAGTTCGACTAATGTAAAAGCACGTCTGGTGCGCATGAGTTGACCCTCTACGTTCCGCGGTATGAGAATCCTAATAAAAAGCCATCGCCAATTGGGGCGAAAAACGCGGGGGCCTCGCGATGAGGCCCCCGCATGCCGCGACACAGCGGCCTTGCCCCCTAACCAAGCACTCCTGAAATTCTCTTTAGCAAGTCACTTACCGAGCCCGTCGCCGCAGCCACGCGCCCGCCGGCAAAAGGCACCCTGCCAGCGCCAGAGCCGATGGCTCGGGGATCTGGTTTTGGCCGGTGTAATTGATATTGCTGATGTTCAACGTGTAGGTGGCGTTGTCGTCGCTGGTCGACTTCTGCAGGAAGCCGAACCGATCCATATTCAAATCCTGATTGGTCGGCGCCGCATAGTTTTTCGCCCAGGCGAGCGAGCCGAACGTGCCGGTCATGTTGCCGGCGCCGTTATAATCAAAGGTGAACGCGTACGTCCCCGCGGCGAATGTCGACAAGGTCGTGGTCGCCCCCAAGTTCTGCGAAACGACGCCGTTGCCCGCGACGTTGCCGCTTTGCGTCTGCCAGCGAATGCGTGCGCCGGCCGGAACGGGGTTCGCCACGCCCAGACCGATGCGCTCATTGAGATTGGTGCTGTCGTACCAGCCGAGGAACATCACCGCGTCGACGACGCCGCTGAACTGGACGGTTCCCGACATCGACAGGGGCGTGTTCCAGTCGAACGGGCCGCCCACCAACGTTTGGTCGGCCAGGGAGGCGGCGTTAAGGCGTCGCTCCGCGAACGTGCCGCCGGCGGAAGTCGGGGAGGTGACGACGTAATTGTTTGGGGAGGCGGTGTTGTCGACGCCGACCCAATCGCTGAGGCTGGCGAACGCCGCCAGCGAGACGCCGCTGAGCAGCTGCAGCGCAACGAGCGCCAAGCAACCGCGCAGGGCCAAGTGAAACCAATGTTTTTTCATGAGACATTCCCCTCACAGAAGTAAAAACGGAAAAGGGTAAAAACGGGACAAGTAAGCGCCGCAATCGGCGCCCCGTCAAACGCAAGCATCGCACCTCATTCTCTTTCTATTCAACCGCCCTCCAGCCTCTATCTCAAATCGGCCACCGATCCTCCCGCTACCAGCGTCGGCTCGATCGTTATTTCCACCGGCGCCTGCGCCTGGCGGCGGCTAAAGGCCAGCGCCAACTGTTCGACGGCCGTGCGGCCGATGACGTCGGCGTGGACGTCCATGGTCGTTAATGTCGGGTACAACCCGGCGGTCAGCGCCGGTTCGCAGTTGCAGGAGATGAGGCTAATCTCCTGGCCCATGCGGACGTTGCGCTTGGTGAGCGCGCGATACACCAGCAGCGCCACGCTGTCGCACGGCACGAAGATGGCGGTGGGGCGCGGCGATTTGGCCAGCACGGCGTCCACGAGCGACTGCACGCTCTCGACGCTGTGCAGCGACTGGCGCGGAAAGCTCGTCGCCTCGTCGTTCGCCAAAAACGGGGCGACCTTCGCGCCGGCCGCCTCGGCATGCCAGGCGAAGCTCATGCCGCGAAGGCGAAACGTCGCATGATCGGCCCGCGGATTGAGAAACGCCACATGCTTGTGCCCGCGCAAGAGCAGGTGCTCCGCGGCCAAGCGGCCCGCGATCAGATCGTTGGGGGCCACCGAATCGCCCCAGCAGCCGTCCGGCCGCCGCAGGCACCACACCGACGGCAGCGCCGAGAGCCGCCGGATGAGCATCGGATCGGCCGCTTCAATTAGGTTCCCCTGCAAGGGACCTTTGAGGATTAAGCCGTCGAGCGAATCTTGCTTGAGAACCGAGGGCAGATGGTCTAGCCGCGGCAAGTCGATTAGCGACACGGTGGCCCCGCCTTCGGCCAGGGCCGCCTCGACGCCATGCAGCGCGGCGGCGACCACGGGCAGCGAGCTTAAGGACCGATCCATTCCCAATAGGACGATGGCCACGCGCTTTCCGTCCAAGGCTCCGTCCCCTGTAGCGACGCGCCGCTTGCGCAGCGGAGAATAGTTCAGTGAACGCACCACCGTACCGACGCGGGTACGACTCTCTTCGCTCACGGCGGCATTGCCATTGAGAACCCGGCTCACCGTTCCAATGGAAACGCCCGCTTCTCGTGCCACATCGCGAATCGTTGCTTTCATAGTGTTGACCTTAAATGGTTTCTCGGTACGCGTCAAGTATGTTCACAGAAAAAACGATGGAACTATCATCGTCGCGTTCCATTGACACACGCGCCGCTTCGGTGTTCAATAGGAGTATGGCTCCCTCGAACCGTGCGTGCGATACCCTAGAATTATAGCTGCGCGGGGAGATTAACGGAAGTTCCACGGCTGTTCCGCCTCCTTTTTACCGGGGGCGACTTCCGACCTCTTGCGCCCGCCAGCGCGGCAAACAGGAATTCGCGACAATGACATGGCGAGAACAACGCTGGGGAGGAGTTTTTCCAGCGACCCTGTGCGCCTTTCACGCCGACGAGTCGCTCGACGAAGAGGGCTGTCTACGGTACTTCGCCGAACTGGCCGCGGTCGAAGGGGTCCAGGGGCTCACCTGCAACGGTCACACCGGCGAGGTCATGTCGCTGCGGCCTGCCGAGCGGGCTCGCGTGACGCGGCTGTGCGCTCGGGCGGTCCGCGAAACCAACGGGCGAACCGGCCGGCAGGTGCGCGTCCTCTCGGGAGTCTCCGCCGAAGGGAGCCTCGAAGCGATCGATCACGCGCTGGCGGCCAAGGAGGCCGGTGCCGACGCGATTCTGCTGATGCCTCCCCATCACTGGCTCCGCTTCGGCCGCTCGGCCAAGACGGCCGTCTCCTTCATTGAAGACGTCGCCGCCGGGGCCGACATTCCCATTGCGATCCATCAGTACCCGGCCTGGACCAAGGCGGGCTACACGCTGGCCGAAATGTCCGAAATGGTCGCCGTGCCGCAAGTGGTCATGATCAAGATGGGCACCCGCGATATGGCCCGCTGGAAGTACGATTACGACCAGCTCAAAGCCCGCGCGCCGCATGTGTCGATCGTCACCTGCCACGATGAATTCTTGCTGCCCAGCCTCATCGAGGGCTGCGACGGGGCGCTGGTGGGGTTCGCCGGCTTCGCCCCGGAGCTGATCATCAAGATCGTCCACGCGGCGCTGGAC
>JBGSYU010000656.1:0-4467 GCA_041750715.1 Lacipirellula sp. | reverse complement strand
CATCGCCCTGGTTCGCGTGTGGAACCCGACCCGCGAAGCCCGAGCGCAGTCCGAAGAGAAATCGCGCGACGCCACAGCGCACGCGGCCAATCCCGCCGCCGTCCGCAGCGTGCATGCCGCCCCGGGCCGCACTCGGCGGGTGTGGGACAACCCCATCCTGTGGCGTGAAATCTGCACCTGGGCGTACGGGAAGAAGGTCGTCTTCGTGCGGATCGCCTACCTGGCGGTGTTCGCTGCCTGCACCGCCGGTACGGTTCGCGCGTTGCGGACCGAATCGTCCGGCTACGGCGCCTCGCTACCGCCGGCAGCTCAATCGCTCTTGCCGCTATTGGTGCTCGGCTTCGTTCTGGTCAACGCGTTATCGGTGACGTCGATCACCAACGAACGCGACTCAAAAGCGCTCGACCTGCTGCTGGTCACCGACCTAACGCCCAAGGAAATCATCTTCGGCAAGCTCGGCGGCGTGCTGTTCAACGCCAAGGAGATGATAGCGCTGCCGGCCTTGCTGTGCATCGCCGTTTGGTGGTACGGACGCCTCTCGACGGAGAACCTGCTCTTCTTGATGCTGAGCTTCGTCGTGCTCAACGCGTTCGTGGCCGTGTTGGGAATACATGCGGGCATGATTTACGAGAACTCCCGCACGGCGGTGGGCGTCAGCCTCGGCACGCTGCTGTTCTTGTTGCTGGGCATCGCGGTGTGCATGCGGATGATGGTCGCGTTTCAGACGAATTTCGACTACCAGTTGCAAGCGTTCGCCGCATTCATGCTTGGGGGCGGAATTGGCTTGGTGGTCGCGCTCGGTCGGCGCAACCCCTCGCCGGCCATTTGGTGGGCTTCGATGCTTTCCCCGTTCGTCACCTTCTTGGCCATCGTCAACTTCCTCAAAATGAGCTACGGCGCCGCCGCTCTGGTGACCGTCGTCATGTACGGCTTCGCGACGGCCGCGATGCTCATCCCCGCCATTTACGAATTCGACGTCGCCACCGGCCGAACGACGGCGAAGGACATTTAAATCAATGACGAATTCCCGAATGACGAATGACGAATCGGAGCTGGATACCAACGCTTCCATTCGTCATTCGTCATTCGTGCTTCGTCATTCTCCCACATGATCCAAGAATTCGGCATCTACTTCGTCTTTATGTTGGTGCTAACCGCCGCGTCGGCGTTTTGCTCCTGCGCCGAAGCCTCGATGTTCTCGCTGCAGGCCGACGATCGCCGCGCGCTGCGCCGCGGCAATGCCGCCCAACGCACCGCGATCGAGCTGCTCAACCGCCCCGACCGGCTGCTGACGGCCATTCTCTTCTGGAACCTAGTCTTCAATTTCGGCTTCTTCGTCGTCGGCTCCGTCGTCGAGTATCGCCTCCACGAAGAGAAACGACATTCGGAATCCGTCATTCTGATGGTCGCGTCGCTGCTCGCGATGATCGTCTTCGGCGAGATGCTCCCCAAGACCATCGGCGTGCAGTCGCCGCGAGTCTTCGCCAGCCTCACCGCATTGCCCATGGCGGCGTTGGTCCGCGCGCTCGACCCCGTCATGCCCGTCTTCGCGACCGCGAATAACTTGCTGCAGCGGCTGCTCTTTCCCAATTTCGAACGCGAGCCGTATCTCGAAGTCAGCGACCTCGAGCGCGCCATTGAACTCTCGACCGACGACGCCCAACTCGCCGCGCTCGAGCAATCCGCCCTGCGAAATATCGTGCTGCTCTCGGAGTTGCCGGCCGAAGAGCTTATGCGGCCGCGCAATCAATACCAGTCGTTCGGCGCCCCGGTACACCTCGAGCAGCTCGCGGGCGAGCTTCCGCCGAGCGGCTATTTGCTGATCACCGAAGACGACAGCGACGACGTTTCGGCTGCGATTCCGCTCAAGCATCTCACCGCCATTCCGCGGCGTCACCTGGAGACATTCGCTCAGTCAGTCGTTTACGTCCCTTGGTGTGCGACGGTAGCGGCCATTCTCGACGAGCTCCGTCGCCAAGAGCGCGAGGTCGCCGCCGTCGTCAACGAAAACGGCGAAACCATCGGCATCGTCACCATCGAGGACGTGCTGGAAACCATTTTTGAAGAACACTCCAGCCGCAGCGCCCGGCTGCTCGCCACCTCGTCGATCGTGCCGGTGGCGCCCGACCGGTGGCACGTCACCGGCATCACGAACCTCCGGCGCTTAGGCCGCCACTTCGAAGTGCCGCTCGAAGCCTCGCGTAGCGTCACCGTCGCCGGCATCTTGCAGGAACGGCTCCAGCGCATCCCCGTCGAAGGGGACGAGCTGTCGTGGAGCGGATTCCACTTTCGCGTTCTCGAATCCGGCGAATCGGGCGCCGTCAAGGCCGAGCTTCGCGTTCCACCGGCGGGGGGGCCGCTGCCATGATCGCCGCCATCGCGCTGTTTCTCGGCGCGCTCACGATGAACGCTTTTTTTAGCGGCTCGGAGACCGGGTTCTTTCGGCTCAGCCGCCTGCGGCTAGTTATGGAAGCCGTCGGCGGAGATCGTTGGGCTCGCATCCTGTTGTGGTTTGTGAATCAGCCTTCCGTCTTCGTCGCCACGGCGCTCGTCGGAAACAATCTCGCGAACGACCTCACCTCGCTGTCCGTCGTCATGGCCACGGAGAAGATTTGGCCCAACGGCGGCGCCTGGGCGGCCGTCCTGCCGCCCATTCTGGTGACCCCGTTCATGTTCATCTGCGGCGACCTGCTGCCGAAGAACATCTTTTACAATGCGCCCAATCGGCTCATGCGCCGCAGCGCGCCGGTCGTCGTCGTCAGCGCCATCCTGTTCGCGCCAATCACGTTCGTCCTGTGGCTCTTAAGCCTGGTTCTTCAACTGTTCACCAAGGAACGGCCCGAGGAGCTCACGCTTTCGCTGGCGCGCCGAGAGCTCAACGCCATCCTCGTCGAAGGGCACGAAGCGGGCATTCTTCGCCCGGTGCAGCGAACCCTTGCGCAGACGATGCTCGCTATCGCGGGGCAGCCCGTCAAAAACTTCGCGTCGCCCGCCGGACGAGTCGTTCGCGTCACGACCACCATGTCGCGCAGCGAAATGCTGCGTATTGCCCAACGTCACCGGCGGACGTTGCTGCCGGTGGAAGACCCGCAACAGAAGCGGCAACTCGTCGGTTTCATCCGCACGGTCGACCTGTTTCTCGATGGCGATGACGAGCTTCAGCCGGAACCGTTCGTCGAACTCGCCGAGAACGAGACGTTCCTCTCGGCTCTCGGCAAACTCGGCGTCGCGCACGACGCGCTGGGCCATGTGATCGGCGTCGGCGGCAAGACGGTCGGCTTCATCACTGGCCGCGAACTGCACCTGGCGCTGCTGCGCCCACAGTAGGCTTTGACGCAAGATTGCGCCCCAATAGCCCGAGGCGCAAGCCTCCGGGGTGGCGCCAACCCGGAGGCTTGCGCCTCGGGCTATTGTCGCTTTATCGAATCGCGACAGTGCGCGTTTACCGCGCGTATCCCAGCGACTTAACGATCGCCAGCATTTCCTCGAAGTTGATGAACCGCCGGCGATGCGACAGCTTGTAGCTGTCGATCGCGCGAGCCAATTCACCGGCGTCGGGCGAAAGCTCGTCGTGGCTGTTCACAAACTGCCGGCGCTCGCGTCCTTGGACGTCGGCGCTGGCGTAGGGATCGCGGCGATCGATGAAAGCCGACTCTTCAGGAACGAGCGTGCGCGACATCAGCGAGGCTCCAGGGGAGGCGTCTAGGCGGGGAGAACCGGCAGGCGGGAGCGGCGCGCAGCGGCGTCGCCATGCAAGCATACATCACAACCAGAACCCGTGCCGCCGGGAATCGACGCAAGTGGCCCACATGAACAATCGCGCGATTATTCCGGTTGTAAAGTCCGCCGAAACCGTCGTCCGCGTACGCACACGGCGTCATTCTGAGCGGAGCGAAGAATCTAGCCCCCACGCTAGATCCTTCGCTCCGCTCAGGATGACGGGCACGGGGCGAGTCATAAAAGCGCTCATCGACGAATTGGCACGTCGACCCCCGGCACGCCCGTGCCTTCCAACTGAGCCAATAACTCCAGACTCGCCTGGTGATTCCCATCGGCGGCAAGGGCCTGTCGAACCGTCGCCGCCGCCTCGTCGGCGCGCCCTGCGACGCTCTGCGCCCGAGCCAACTGAAACAGCAGTTCCGGGTGAGGTTCGCCTCGCAAGGCAGCTGCGTAAAGCGTCGCGACTGCGTCATCGCGGCGGTTGACCGCCCCATACGCCAACCCGGCCAGCCACAGCGCCTCGCGAGGCTGCGCCGATGGAGGCGCCAATTCAAGCAAGTGCTGAATGGTCGCCAGCGACCGCTGAGGCCGGCCAAGCTGGTACTGCAGTTCCGCCGTATCCTGTAAAATGTCCGCCGCATTAGGGCTGTATCGCAATGCCTGCTGCATGTCGGCCAACGCTCGCTCGACGTCGCCCTGCTGCCGATACGTTCGACCGCGCAGCGCCCACGCAGCGGCTAACGTGCC
>JBGSYU010000655.1:0-2911 GCA_041750715.1 Lacipirellula sp. | reverse complement strand
GTAAGAGTCAGTTTCGAACGCTTCATGACGCAGTGAGGGAGAGTAAAGAATAATGAGAACAACTTGGTTATCTCTAATGGGTTTCGTGGCATTGTGCGCGGGGAGTTCCGCGAGCGCGGTGCCGTTTTTCACCGATGGATTTGAGTACGCCGATGGCGATCTCACCGCAGTATCGGGCAACCTTTGGGTCCAACACGGTGGCGGCACCTTCCCCAACAGCACGATAAAAGTGGCTAGCCAAGAAGCCGTCGTCGATATCGGCCGCAGCGGCACGCCGGGCACCATGGCGGGGAATCTCGGCATCGACCAAGACGTGAATCAGGCCATCGGCGTAGATCAGGTTCCAGGCGAAACTTGGTACTACGCGGCGCAATTCTCGATCGAAGATTCGCGTTTAGTTGCTGGCACGGGAACGATTCAGACTGAGTACTTCTTGCATTTCAAGAATAACACGACATCCGATTTTCACGGGAGACTGTGGGTCGCGTCGATAGCTGGCGATCCAAGTCAGTTCAATTTGGCAGTCAGTTCATCGTCTTCCTCGGCCGCGGCGATTGCTAGATGGGCGACTCCCCTGACTTTTGGCCAGACTTATACTGCCGTGGTGTCCTACACCGCATCTGAGCATGACGGTCGCACAGAACTAGGGTTTCCTCCGAACAATGTTCCAAATCCCGATTTTATGCCCCTTGAGGGAGAGGATGGCTGGGCGAGTTTGTGGGTCAATCCCACCAATTCATCGAGTACGAAAGTGACGGATACGGCCCCGCCAGGAAATGTTGGGACAGACATCCTAGCGCCTCAGAATGCGTTGGCCTTACGGCAAGGCGGATCTGGAAACGGTAGCTCGTCAACCCGAGCAATCGTGGATATTGTCTCCACGGGCAATAACTTTGACGAAGTCCTCGCTGCCGTCGGCGGATCAGCCGTCGTGGAAGACGCCGATTTCGATGGCGATGGCGACGTCGACGGCGCCGACTTCCTCACCTGGCAACGCAGCAACGGCGGTCCGGGCGATTTGGCCGATGGCGACGCCAACGACGATAGTGTGGTGAACGGACTCGACCTCGCCGTCTGGAGAGCCCAGTTCGGTCCTGCGGCCGTCCCCGCGGTGGGCGTCGTTCCCGAGCCGGCTTGCTTGACGCTGGTTGCCCTGGGGATGATCGGGGCGGTTGCCGCCGGCCGTCGCCGCGGACGCTAGTTTCGCTTGTGGCGTCGACCAGACGCCCCAACTGTCGATCGCAATTTGATTCGCTTGCACATCGGCCCCGCCCCTCACGGGCGGGGCCGATGTCGTTTTTATGGTTCGTTTCGTGCGATTCTTTAATTGGGCTAAGAATGCCCGCTTAGCCCCACGCCTGGTCACTGCTGAGGTACTCCGAAGAATCTGGCCAGACCCTTCGGAGTACCTCAGGTCGCTACGGCGACTCGCTGCGGCGAGGTGACGGGGCGAATGGTATCACTACCGCCCGAGCCAATTAGTTGTCCGCACGGGGGCTTCTGTATTTAATAGAGGTTGGCCGCCTCGCGGGAATCCGCAGGCGGCCCATTTTCTTTTTGGAGCGGGAGGGCGGCGTTGAGGTTTGAGCGAGTTCCATTTTCAGCGTCGGTGCGTGCGGCAATCGGCTGCGTCGCGGTAATGTACGCCCTGCCGGCGTCCGCGCAGCTGCGGATCGTCGACTACAACATTGCCCAGAACTACGACATCGCCAATGACCCCGGCGGCCTCGACGTCATCTTCGACGCCATCGGCGACGAACTGCGCAACGGCTTCGCCCGGCCGATCGACGTCATCACGATGCAAGAACTGCACGAATCGGGGTCCGACGCAATTCTGGTCGCGTCGATTCTCAACAGCTTGTACGGCACCAGTTCCTATATGGCCGCGACGGTTCCGATGAATGCGCAGACCCTGGGAAACGGTCTGCCGGGGCTGGTGTACAACAGCTCGACCGTGTCGCTGGTGAACACGCTGGCGTTTGGGACGGTCTCGACGATCGCGCAGCCGCGTTCTTCGCTGCGATACGAGCTGCGGCCGATGGGATACGACGAGGCGGCTAACTTTTTCTTGTACAGCAACCACTACAAATCGGACGAAGGCACGGTGAACCAGGCGCGGCGGAACGTCGAGGCCCAGGGTGTGCGCGCAAATTCCGACGCTCTCGGCGAGGGGACCCATGCGATCTACGCCGGCGACTTCAACGTCTACCGCAGCAGCGAACCGATGTTTCAGACACTGCTCGCCGCTGGGCCGGGGCAGGCGTTCGATCCGATCACCGATCCGATTTACGCCTCGGGAAGCTGGTCCGTGCCGTCGCAGGGCGAAATCTTCAAGCCGATCCACACGCAGAGCCCCGCGACCGTGGAAGCGTTTCCGGGGCAGTCGCACACGGGAATGGACGACCGGTTCGACTTCCAGTTGGTGACGGGGGAGTTTCTGGACGGCGAAGGGCTGAGCCAACTCACCGGGTCGTACCGCGCGTTTGGCAACGACGGCTCGCACCAGTACGCCGGGGCGATCACCACCGGTACTTGGGCGCCGTCGGGCGTGACCAACGCCCCGGGCGTGTTGGCGGCGCTGGCGGCGTCGAGCGATCATCTCCCGGTGGTGGCGGACTATCAAATTCCCGCAAAGCTGGGCGTGCAGGTGGCCGCGACGCCGATGAGCGTGACGCTGGGTGCGAGCATTTCGCTCGCCGTCACCGTGTCGAACCTCGCCAGCGTCGTCGCGGTGAACGGGGCGGATGAGCTGGATTACACGCTTAGCGCTAGCGGCGATTTAAGCGGCATGGCGAGCGGAATCGACAACGCCATGGGCGGCGGCAATATACATCTGGTGATGCTCGACACGGCCACGCCGGGGCTGAAAAGCGGCGTCATCACCGTTAGCAGTAGCAGCCAAGGCGCGGCG
>JBGSYU010000654.1:0-3604 GCA_041750715.1 Lacipirellula sp. | reverse complement strand
GTCGGGCCTCGCCGCCGAGAAGGCGGCTTCGGCAGCGGGAAAGCCCGATCCGGCGCCCACGGCCGAGGAGATCGCCGGTTGGATTTCACAACTCGACGATAGCCGCTACCTCAGGCGTGAGCAGGCGACGCGGCAACTGCTCGATACAGGTGGAACAGCGCTGGATTCGCTTCTCGCGGCGGCAAACGGCGAGCGGCCAGAGCCGGCTGACCGAGCCGTGTGGATCATGCGGCGCCTGGCGCACTCGCGCGATAACGAGCAATCGATCGCCGCACTAGAACGAATGGTGCAGCTGCGCGGGCGGCCGATTCTCGTCGAACGGGCGGCAGCGGATCTCGATGAGCGCAACATCGCCGCATGCCAGGCGCGGCTCACGCCGCTCGGCGCCGAAATTGTCATGGAGGCAGCTCCGTTCGACGGTATCCGTGTTGTGCCGTTGCTCTTCGTGCGGCTTGGCGAGAAGTGGCGCGGCACCCCGGCCGATTTACGAGCTATCGCCCAACTGCGTCGTCAACTCTATTTTCGTTTTGAAGGAAAGGCCGTCGACGACGAAGTGGCAAAGCTTTTCGAAAGCAAGGAAAAGCTTGAGTTCTTGCAGTTTTTGGATTCGAAAGTGACGCCCGCGGCAGTCGACGCGCTGAAGGCGCGGCATCCGGAGGCAATCGTCTATGTGCGTGGGCGGGCGCTGTTGGGTGTGCAGGCCGAGAATCATCCCGCCGGCGCGATGGTCAAACACGTCGAGCCCGGTACGGCCGCCGCCAGCGCCGGCATTGTCACAGGCGACGTCATCGCCAGCATGGACGGCCATACGCTGCCCGATTTCGACCGCCTTACCGCCCGAATCGCCCAATACGAGCCGGGCGAGTCGGTCGACGTCGAAATCGTGCGCGGCAACGAGCGGAAGAAGCTTTCCGTGACGCTGGGCAGTTGGCCGGGGCGGGAATAGCTCGCGACGCGATCGATTGACTCGCCGTCGCCGCCGCGGCGCAGGCATTCGATACTCGCAACGAACATGCTCACGCTCCGGCTTTGGTTTTCGTTAGATCATTCGATTAGCCCTAATTATTCATAAGTGGCGTGGAGTCTGCTGGACGGATCGGAGCGCGGTCGTTGGAGGCTGGAGTATTATCGGGAGTTGGAGTTGAGTCGGAACCGCCCCCTTTCCCCCATCGTCTCGAAGCGGACGGTGAGGCACGTCTGGATGGATTTTGCTCCGTTGTTATCCCGATTCCGGAGCAGGTGGCGAGAGGCCGAGGATCTGCTGGCTGACCTGGCGGTAGTGATCCAGGTGAGGCCAACTGCCACTGAGTTGTACCACGATCCGTCGCGTGGTCTCGGTCACGCGCGCCGCCACTTTGATCAGCCGCATGCGCCAGGTGCAGGCTTGGCCCTCGCCCAACGGATCGGAAGCGCGGCGCTGATTGAAGAATTGTCTGCGGGCATACCCGGCCAAAGCCTCGCGGGGCAGTTCGGCAGCCGGATTCTGCGGCGGTGGATCGGCCACGTGGTTGCGTAGCCGCACTAAAAGATTCAGCGCTGCCGTGTGGAGGTACAAGCGAAACAGGTTGGCCATGTAGCGATGATCGCTCAGACGATCAGCCTCCATTCCGCACTTGATCTCCTTATTGCGGTTCTCGCTTTCACCGCGCTTGGCGTATTCGTCATAGGCCGCCTGCGGCAACACGCGTCCGCCCGGCCGATTGGTGACCACCGCCCGGCGATTGGTGCCTGCGGCATGCGCTTCGGCCTTGACGACGACCCACCGCGGCAGCGTCCACGACTTGGCCTGATACCAAAACGCCGTGAACAGCCGCTGTGGCTGGCCCGTCTGTTCGTATTGCTCGACGGCTTCGGCTAGCAAGGCGTCGCTCTGACGCTGGAGCACGGGATTGAGCCGCAGCCCGAAGGTGTACTGCACCTCCAGCCACTCGCAGATCTCGTACATCGTGGGCACGGCGATCCCTGAATCGCCGCGCAGTTCGATCACCACGTCGGGCCACTTCGCCCGCACTCGTCCCACCAGATATTCCAGGTCCTCGTCGACCCCCAGTGCCGCATGGGCTGTGCCGTACAACAGGCAGGCCATCACGACCAGGTCGTTCTGTGCGCAGGTGATGAGCCGCGGCTGGTACTGATACTGCTCGTAGTAGCCGTGAAAGAACGTCAACTGTTGAGCGCCGTGCGTGGGGTCGTCGAAGGTGTCGATGTCGAATGTGAGCCGGCGTGGCGGCTCGTCGAAAGAGGCCAGAAACTGATCGATCAGGACATCTCGCAGTCGCCACAAGGAAGGGATGTTGATCGCGTTCTCGAACCGCGATAGCGTGGGCTGGCTGGCCAGTTCATCGTCCGACGGCGGGCGACCGGCCAGCAGCTTGAACACCGGGTCGTAACGCAACTGGTCGTGATCGTTCTGATCGGCGTAGCCGGCCAGGATGCCGTAGATCCGCATCCGGGCCATTTCCGCGAAGCTGTGATCGACGAAGGGACCGAATCGCGGATCGCGAAGTGCGGCGGCGAACTCGGCCGTCATCCCGATCCGCTCGTCGAATTGCCGGATCGGGAGCAGGCCGGCGTCGCTGGTCAAATGCTCTTCCGCCGGCTCCACCACAATCGGTTTCGAGCCCAAAAAACCAAATGACTTTTGCCAAGCAGACTGTACAATCATGGCCGGCCTCCGTGCTGGGTTTCAAGTTGCCTTTTCACAACAACTTAAACCCCGCCGGAGGCCGCTTTGATTCAGCCTTTATGAATAATTCGGGTTAGCCGAAGCCGCATCATACTATGCGTTTGCCACGCGAGATTCGAACCGAGCGGCTACTCCTGCGGCGCTGGGTGACATCGGATCGTGAACCGTTTGCTGCGATGAATGCCGACGCGCAGGTGCGGAAGTACTTTCCGGGACGATTGTCACGAGCGGAAAGCGATGCATCGGCCGCCCGCATTTCAGCGCATTTTGAGGATCATGGGTACGGGTTCTGGGCGGTCGAGATTCCAGGTGGAGAACCGTTCGCCGGAATGGTCGGCTTGGCGCTGGTGACGTTCGAAGCGCCGTTCACTCCTTGCGTCGAAATCGGTTGGCGCCTCGCCGTACCCTACTGGGGCCACGGCTATGCGACCGAAGCGGCCCAGGCCGCCTTGGTATTCGGATTCGACGAGTTGCGGCTGGATGAGATCGTCTCCTTCACCGTGCCGACCAATCTTCGCTCTAGACGTGTCATGGAGCGAATCGGCATGACTCATACGCCGGCGGAGGACTTTGATCATCCGAACGTCTATGAGAAGCACCCCTTGCGTCGACACGTGCTCTACCGAATCAACCGCACCGACCGAACGAGATCGACCAGCGTCGATCGATCTTGAGCATTGCGAATGCAGTTTCACGTCGAATGATTTGGGTCGTCCCGAAACAACACCTTGCCTGTTTTGACCACGGATAGCACGGATGGGCACGGATCGACAAACTGTCAGTGTCAACCGTATAGTCCCGTGGTTAAATTAACTCCTTAGTTTTGGCGAAGCATTTCGTAGCGGTCCGTCAGTACAGCACTGCAAAACTCCTGGATGAACTATTCGGGCAAGAAACTCGCATGAGGCCTGTTATTAC
>JBGSYU010000653.1:0-7137 GCA_041750715.1 Lacipirellula sp. | reverse complement strand
CGACGCGGTGACCCTCGGCCGCGCCGATGCGGCGCTTGCGGCCAGCATTTTCCACTTCGGCGAATTCACCATCCAACAAACCAAACAATTCATGGCCCAGCGCGGCATCCCCGTCCGCTTAGCTGCTTAGCGAGTACCCTTTTCCGCACTCCGCTTCGGACTGGTCGCTTAAGCGACCAGTCCGCACGGCGTTCAAGGAATAACGACCATGCCTCCAAGTTCCGTCAGCGAAGCCGATTTCGACAGTTTCGTCGCGCCGCATCAGGAATTGGAAATCGACAAGCTCTATCGCGCCTGCGTGAAGCTCGAGGCCAGCGACCTGCACCTCAAGGTCGGCAAGCCCCCCATGGTCCGCGTCAATGGTACGCTGCGCCCCATGAACCGCGGCCCGATCGACGACGAGGAAATGGTGCGCCTCTGCTTTCCGCTGATGAACGAGCGCAGTCGCAAGATCTTCGACCGCGACGGCGGCGCCGACTTCGCCCACATGTGCGACGTCGACGGCGTCAACTGGCGGTTCCGCGTTAATTTGCTCCAGCAACTGGGCCACATCGGCATGGTCGCCCGCCGCGTGAATAGCTGGATTCCCAGCTTCGAGGGACTTAATCTACCGCCGTCGGTGGTGAACCTTTGCAAATTCGACCAGGGCATGATCCTGCTCGCCGGCGTCACCGGTTCCGGCAAGAGCACCACCATCGCCTCGATGCTCAACTGGATCAACCACAACTTCCGCAAGCACATCCTCACGCTCGAAGACCCCATCGAATTCGTCTTCAGCGAAGACAAGTGCCTCATCAACCAACGCGAAATCGGCCTCGACGTGGTCGACTTCGAAATCGGCATGAAGCACGCCGTCCGCGAAGACCCCGACGTTATGCTCGTCGGCGAAATGCGCGACAAAGAAACGTTCATGACCGCCATTCACGCCGCCGAGACCGGCCACTTGGTGTTCGGCACCATCCACGCCAGCACGGCGCCCTCGACGATCGGCCGTATTCTCGACCTGTTCCCGCAGTCGATGCACAGTGCGCTGCGTAGCGCCATCGCGATGAACATGAAGGGCATCATGGCCCAAAAGCTCCTCAAGAGCATCAAGCCCGGGGTGGGCCGCGTGCCGACGGTCGAGATCATGAATTTCACGCCCACGGTTCGCAAGCTGATCCTCGAAGAGGAAGATCACAAGCTGGGCGACGCCATCCGCATCGGCGCCGAGGACGGGATGCAGGATTTCACGCAGAGCCTGAAGAAGCTGGTCGACGAAGGGCTCATCGACCGCGAAGTGGCCATGGAAGTGGCGCCCAACCGCGAAGCGCTGAAGATGGCGCTCAAGGGCATTGAAGTCAAACAACCTGGAATTCTCTGATGCGGCATCTGTTGTGGATCACCCTCACCCTGGCGGGAATCGCTTCAGCGATCCCGCTCAGCGCGCCATTGCACGCCCAGGAGCAGCCGCCTGCCGCCGCGCCCGCTGAAGCCCCCGTCCCCGCCGAGGGCGAAGCCGTTCCTCCCCTAACCCCCGAGGAACGGGCCCAAATCGAGACCAAGGTCCAAGAAACCGCCACCGACCTCATCGGCCGCTTAATCATGACGGTGATCGCGCCGTTCCTCGTCGCCTTCGTCGTGCTGTCTTGGGTCGGCATCGCCGACTGGGTCAACCGCGACAGCCAGATCTTCAATCTCGGCTTCAAAAAGTGGAACCCGATCGTCTTCTTCCCGTTCGCGATCATCGGCATCGCCATGATGTTCGTCCCCGTCCCGCATTGGGCGAGGCTGCTGGTGCTCGCCACCACGCTCATCGCCAGCGTCACTCCCTATTTCGTCGTCCACAATCGACACGTACTGCCGCATCAAACCGTGCTCACCGGCCCGTGGTGGCGGCATCTGTTCGCCTCCATGATGGCCAAAGTCGGCGTCAAGATGAGCACCGAGCGGATCGCCGAGTACGAAAAAGGGGTCGCGGTCGACCTTTACGCCATGGGAGCCGCGGACGCCAACGCCGATAACGCCAACCTCCTCACCACCCGTCAATCCCCCGGCTACCTCCTGGCGAAAGAACTCGTCGCCGACATGGTCAATCGCCGCAGCGACCGGGCGCTGCTGGAATACGGCCCGCAGGGGGTCGCGCTCCGCCACGAGATCGACGGCGTCTGGCACCCCGGCGAACCGCGGGACCGCGAATCGGGGGACGTCATGCTCGCCGTGCTGAAAACCCTTGCCAATCTCGACGCCAAGGACCGCCGTAAGAAGCAAGAGGGAAAGTTTGCCGCCAAGTTCGAAGGCAAGAAGTTCTTGCTCCCTATCAGCACCCAAGGCGTCGCCAACGGCGAACGGGTGATCGTTTCCCGCCTGAACGAAAAAGCCAAACCTCACACCTACGAAGCGTTGGGCAT
The DNA here is from genome assembly GCA_041750715.1 of Lacipirellula sp. Lineage (GTDB taxonomy): Bacteria > Planctomycetota > Planctomycetia > Pirellulales > Lacipirellulaceae > Lacipirellula. The sequence continues at coordinate 4,747 of JBGSYU010000653.1, read as the reverse complement.
TCGGGACGCGCTCAAGGACCAGTGGGCGGAAATCATGTCCCGCGATCAAGGCATGGTCATCTTCTCCGCCATGCCCGCCGGCGGGCTCACCACGCTGGCCAACGCCTCGCTCGAAGAGACCGACCGGCTCATGCGAGACTTCTTTTCCATTGAAGAAGTCAATCGCCGCGAAACAGAACTTCAGAACATCGCCGTCCACACCTACGACTCCGCGAAGGGGCAAACCCCCGCGACGCTCATCCCGAGTCTCGTGCGGCAATATCCGAACGTCTACGTCTGCCGCGACCTGGTCGACGCGGATTCGGCGACGCTGCTGATGAACGAAATCGCCGACGACCGGCTGGTCATCACCGCCGTGCCTGCCCGCGAAGGGGCGGAAGCTCTCTTGCGACTCTTGCAATTGAAGCTGCCGCAAAAGCAATTCGCTTCCGTCGTGACGGCCGTGCTCTACCAGCGGCTCATTCGCAAGCTCTGCCCCGATTGCAAAGTCGGCTACCAGCCGACGGCGGACGTGCTGAAAAAGCTGGGCATCCCGGCCGGCAAGGTGCAACAACTTTTCCGGCCACCGAAGCCCGAAGAGCGCGAAAACGAAAAGCAACCGGTCTGCCAAACGTGCCAGGGCCTCGGCTACCTCGGCCGCACCGGCATTTTCGAGCTGCTGGTCATCACCGATCAGATGCGTGAGATACTGGCCAAGCAACCAAGCATCGACCTCCTACGCAAAGCCGCCCGCGCCGACGGCCAACGCTCGCTCCAGGAAGAAGGCATCCTGCTGGTTGCCAAGGGAGTAACCTCGCTCCAAGAACTACAACGAGTCCTGAAGTAGAGCCGCGTTACCTTCCACCTTCCCCTTTCCACTTTCCACTTTCAACTTCATGGGCCTACTCACCCTCCTCCTCGCCTTCGTCTTCTTCGCCGGCGTGGCGATGACCATCAACGAAGGCCTGTGGAGCAACACCATCTTGGCGTTCATTATCATCATCGCCGCTCTCATCGCGATCCCCTGGGGCTACATCCTCGGCATCGTCGTCATCGTTGCAGCGCAACCCAGCGACGAACACGCATGGGCGTTCACCTTCGCCACCGTGTGGGGCGTGTTCGCGTTATCGGTTCTTATCATGCGTCTCATCGCCGACCGCGGCTCGCGCGTGCGGATGCGCTTCATCCCGCAACTGGACAAAATCGGCGGAGCCCTCGTGGGACTGGTCGTCTCGACGATGTTTACCAGCTTCGTCGCCGTGACGCTGGTGCTGCTCCCGTTGAAAGCCGGCGTGTGGAAGACCGAGGAAGGCTCGGAGTTTCAGCAGAAGTCGATGGCCCGCGCAGCCGCGCCCATCTATACCGCCTTGACGAAATTCTACGGCGGCGAGTTCGCAGACATTACAGACTAGATTTGTAGCTGGCCTCTATGAGGCCGGCGTCCCGCCGCCAGGGTCGCCGGGGTCACAGACCCCAGCTACAGGAACTTTGAGCCCGGCGCTTCGATCAAACTGTAGGAACTTCGTTTGCGACCCTTACCCGAAACTCAAGACGATTCGCGCTACAGCCAAGTTAGCTCAACGGCGGTCGTTGCGGTTCTGCTCGGCCTGGCTTCTCCGCTCGCGTTCATCGGCCCGCTGTTTTACCTCATCCCCGCGGCGACGATCGGCGCCGCTTTCCTCGCCCAAAGCAAGATTCGCCGTTCCGGCGGCGCCCTCACCGGCCAAACCCTCGCCCGATTGGCCATGGCTTTGGCACTAGGATGCATGGCGGCGACCCTCGTGCGAGCGTCGGTCCGCGACGCCCTCATCGAGCGCCAGGCCGTCGCCGCCGCCCAGCGCTGGATCGGCCTGCTGGCCGACGGCCGCCTGAAAGAAGCGTCTGAATTGCTCACGACCGACGGAGCCGGCATGCTGATTCCCCCGCCCGCCATGGGCCGAGAACCGTTGCCGGTCGAGGAAGCCAAGGAGTTGCTCATTACCAACCTCCGCACGCAAGTTCTGACCCAGGCGCTCGCCGGGCAGACCGACCCCGGGGTCTTCGAGAGCGTTGCGTCCCCCGTGTACGACGGACCTAAAACGATTGTGCTCGTTAGGCTCGCCGTCGAAGACGCGGCCGAAGGCGGCCACCGCCATGTGCAGGTGCAAACCGTCCGCATGCCGTTCTACGAAACCCAAGGCGAGCCCTGGCGCATCGACCGCTGGGAAACCGGCGAAGCCCACAGCGCCCACTAGCGACCCCCCCCGCCGCTTGCGGCTTAGCGCCTGCTAGCCCCGTCGCCTCGCCCCCGGCGACCTTTCCGGCATGACCACCGTTTCAACCCGTACGGTTTCGCACGTTCGTGTTTTTTCGCCCCAGAAAGCGCCCGTTTGCACGCTCGCAAGCTCCACGCCCGACAAATTCTCCGTCGATAAAACATAGCGAGGCGGATCGAATTACTTTCGCGAGGAGCGGTTTCGACAGGGCTACCCGTCGGCAATCGTGAATCGCCAACAAGTCATTGCTTGGCCGCGGCTCGGTTGGAAGCTGAGTCGCGTGGCGCAAGCGAAAGCAGAAGGAGCTAACAGTGAAGATTCGGACATGGAAAGTCGGGATCGCCGCTCTGGCGCTCGGCGCGAGCCCCGTGCTCGCCGAGACTGGTGCGTGGTCCTACGATAACAACGTCAATGGAGTCGCGTTCGCCAGCGACTGCTGCGAGCCGGCCTGCGGGGACGACGCCTGCTGCGACGATTCCTGCTGTGACGGCGTCGGCTGCGGCGCCGGCTGCGCCGGCGGCATTTGCAGCGGCGGGCTGTTGGGAGCGACCGGGTTGGAGAGCCTCTCGCTGGCCGCTCTGCTCGGCGCCCAGGGTTCGGGCCTCGATATCGGCGGCTGGACTTCGGCCGGCTACCAAAATCACAACGAGCGATTGTCGTTCGCGCCGGGCGATCGCGCCGCCTTTAACGATTTCCCCAACCATCTGAACCTGCAGCAGCAATGGTTCTACCTCGGCCGCGTCGCCGACGGCTCCAACGGCCTGGGCTTGGGTTACCGTTTTGACATGTTGTACGGCACCGATGGCAATACCGCCCAATCCTACGGCAACACCACGAGCGTCCCTAACGTCCCCGCCATCTTTTTGCCGGGCCAAGGCACGTACGACGCCTCGTGGGACCACGGCCCTTACGAATGGGCCATCCCCCAAGCCTACGCGGAGATCGCCTCGGGCGACCTGTCCGTAAAGGTTGGTCACTTCTTCACCCCGGTTGGGTATGAGGTGGTCCAAGACACGGGCAATTTCTTCCGCACGCACACGCTCACCCACTACAACACTGAGCCGTTCACCCACACGGGAGCGATGGCCACCTACACTGCCTACGAGAACCTCACGCTGTACGGCGGCTGGACGCTTGGGTGGGACACCGGATTCGACCAGTTCAACGGCGGCAACAATGGAATCGGCGGCTTTGCCTACAACGTTTCCGACGACATCGTGTTCACTTACCTCAACACCATCGGCAACTTGGGTTGGCGTAGCGGCGGTTCTGACGATTCCTATACCCACCACCTGGTGACCACGGTGGCATTGACCGACAGTCTGAGCTGGATCATCCAGGGCGACTACCTCAACGTCAACAACACGACGAGCGCGACCGGACTTACCGGTCTTCATAACGAAGAACTCGGCTGCACCAACTACTTGATCTATAAGTGGAGCGACGTCCTCAGCTTCGGCGGCCGCGCCGAGTGGTGGAAAAGCAACGCCATCACCGGCAACGCCGACTCGTTCTACGACGTCACTGGCGGCGTAAACGCCAAGCTGCTGTCCAACCTCACATGGCGTGGCGAGTACCGCTACGACTGGCTGCCGGCGGAGGACAACTTCCGCACGGATTACAACCAGGCCATGATCTCCACGGACATGATTCTTTCGTACTAGCCCAAGCGAGCCGGGGCGTCCCCGCCCCCGGCGCGTTCGAGCAAATCGTGATCCCCCCTCGCCGGCGGTCGAACTTCCTCACAAGGGAGTCCGGCCGCCGGCTTTTTTGTTGCGCCGCCAGCCCTCGTTTAGCCGCGACCCGCTAGGGGAGCGAGTTTTCCATTCTTGTCACGCCGCCCCCAGGGCGCAATAATCCGGGATTCTCCGCAGAGCTATGGGGACCGCGCCGTGCAAGACAAGCTGATCGCCACCGGCCTCACCTTCGACGACGTGCTCATCGAGCCGCGCTACAGCGAGGTCGTCCCCTCGGAGGTTAGCGTCGCCACCCGCCTCACGCGGCGGATCGACATGCGGGCGCCCATTCTCAGCTCCCCCATGGATACCGTCACCGAGCACGGCATGGCGATCGGGCTGGCCCAGGAGGGCGGCCTGGGGGTCATCCACAAGAACATGTCGATCGAGGACCAGACCAAAGAGGTCGACAAGGTCAAGCGCTCGGCTAACGGTATCATCGTCGACCCCGTGACGATGCCGACCGACGCTAGCGTTGCCATCGCCCGGGCGACGATGCAGCAGTCGAACGTCTCCGGCATTCCCATCGTCGATGCAGCCGGCAAGCTGGCAGGCATCATTACCCGTCGCGATTTGCGGTTCCTGGAGAGCAGCGACACCGCCGTTTCCGAGGTGATGACCCGCCGCGAGCAGCTAGTGACAGCCACGGGGACTGTAACGCTTGCGGAAGCTGAGAAGATTTTGATGGCAAAAAAGGTCGAGAAGCTGCTCCTGGTTGACGAAAACTACAGACTGACAGGGCTCATCACGATCAAAGACATCGACATGATGCGGCGG
>JBGSYU010000652.1:0-5273 GCA_041750715.1 Lacipirellula sp. | reverse complement strand
CGCGCTATCGCTGGTCGAGCCGCTCGACAAGCTGCTCGGCGATGCTGCGGCGTTGATAGGCGGTGGCGGCGCGTTCGACCCAGCCCGGCTTCGCCGCGAGTTCCGGCTCGGCCTTGCCGATTACACAGCGCACCTCCTCCTTCCTAGTTTGATTGGCCATCTGGCGACAGAGGCGCCAGGCGTCGATATTGTTGTCGTCGACGGCGTGTCCGGCGGCAATGCCGGCGAACTCTTGGACCGGCGCGATGTGGACCTTGTGGCCACCGTGGGCCCGCGCGCGTCCACGCGGATAGGAACCGAGACGATGTGGGAGGACGGCTGGCGCGTGATCGCGCGGGTCGGGCACCCGCTATGGGACGAGCCGCTCACTCCCGCGACGCTAGCCAGTTGGCGCGCGCTGCTGGTCTCGCCCGAGGGCGATCGGTTCGGAGTCGCCGACAAACTCTTGGCTGCGGAAGGGCTTGAGCGACGGGTCGTACTGACCTTGGCTCAGTTCCTGACAGCGCCCGCCGTGCTCGCAGCCACGGACACGATAGCATTAATGCCAACGCGACTCGCAGATGCTCTTGCGAAACCGTACGCGCTACGCGCTGCCCCTCCACCCTTCACGGACATGCCGACGTTTCGCGTATCGCTGGCTTGGCGGCGGCGGGACGAGGGCGATCCGGCAGTCGCTTGGCTCCGCACCACGATACTGAACGGCTCAGTCGGCGGGTCATTATAGTCCTACGCGGGTGACGCCGACTCATTCATGACGGACGCCCAGTCCCACTTTGACGTACTGCTCGCCGCCATAGCGGCCGGACGGGCCGAGCTGATCCGGCTGCGTGGATGGGTTGATCGAGGACGAGTTGCTTCACGATCTGGAACGCGAGCTTGACCTAGAAGAGACGGGGGTTATCTTTCAGCATGGCGATCAAGCGAATAGTTGCTGAGCACCCGCCTTCTGCACCATCTCCTCGCCGTGTTCGGCGATCCCCGCCACGCTCGACTCCGCGAACCCGTCCGCCAAATACCGGATCTGGTCGGTCTCGTCCGTCGCTGCCTGAAATACGACCTTCGCGATGTCGTCCGATGTGCTAGCGAAGGGCAACTTCTCAGGATCGCCGAGAACCGAAACGAATTTTGCTATCCGCTCGGCATAGGGCGCGCTGGATTCCATAACGGCATTGGCTGCGAGGCTTGTTTTCACGACGCCAGGAACGATTGTCTTCACTCTGATCCCAAATTCATCGAGCTCCAGGTTCATCGCGAAGCTCCAGCGTTCGAGGCCCGCCTTGGTAGCCGCGTAAACAGACATGAACGGCGAGGCCACGAGCGCGGAGAGGGACGTCGTGTTGATGACCAGGCCGCTGCGCTTTTCGCGAAAGTGAGGGACGAATGCCTGGGTGACCCGGATCTGTCCCAACAGGTTCGCAGCTACAACGTCGACCATCTGCTGGTCCGTGAAGGCCTCTAACGGACCAGCAAGCATGGTGCCGGCATTGTTGAAGAGGACATCGACTTCATAGCTGCCGACGACGTCGGCGACGACATCGCGAATCTGCGCTGCATTCATGACATCCAGCGCCAGTGTTCTGACATTAGGAAGCGATGAGAGCTCATTACCCTCCTCGGGACGCCGCGTCGTCGCGATCACGTTCCATTCACTGCGCGCAAAGAGCTTCGCAGTTGCTAACCCGATCCCGGAACTCGCGCCCGTTATGAAGATGGTTTTCATGCCGTAACTCCCAAAAAGCTGCGCCGTCGTGACCACAAGGATGGCGCAGCGGCGATCAAGAGAATATATGAAGTTTTCTTCAAATTTGGATTCGCATTTGAAAACCGCTTCTTCCGCCTCCCTTGTTCGACGCAAAGCGCCGCGTCAGGCTAGGTCCGCGATGACGGTGGATGCCATTTTTGAGGCGACCATTCAGGTTTTGCTGAGTCATGGATCGATGCGCCTGAACACCACGCGGGTCGCGCTTCGCGCGGGCGTCTCCGTAGGAACCCTGTATCAGTATTTCCCCAACAAACAGGCTCTGCTCTTCGCCGTGCTGGAACGGCACCTCGAGATGATCGTCTCCGCCGTCGAAGTGGCTTGTCACGATCATCACGGCGTGGGTACCGAGGCAATGGCTGAGGCTGTCGTCAAAGCCTATTTGCAGGCTAAGGCCAAGCAGAGCGATGTCTCCAGCGCACTCAACCTGATCGCCGTCGAGCTCGACGCGCGCAACCTCATCGAAGCGGCGAATCAACGAGGCGAAGAGGCGATCGCGGCGATGTTGTCGACCGCTAGCGACGGTCGACCAGGCGATCTTCAAGTCGTCGCTCAGACCTTGTTGGCTGCAATCTACGGCACGGTGCGGACGTTCTACGAACGCGGGTCGCCGCCCGCGGCCGGCGACAAGGTCGAGAAACAGCTGACCGTCATGTGCCGCGCATATCTCTCCGCTTCGCGCCGAGAGGAGCGAGCGCAAGCCTGATCAACAAACAGCGTGGCAGCGCTCCCCAGCGCCCAATCTTCGTAATGGGCTGGCGTGGACACAAACGAATATACTTAAACTCGTAAAAGTCAGCTCAAATTGAGATCGCTGATCACGCTGTTCAACTTTCATTCGCCAGGTGCTTTGTCTCGCGATGCCCAGCAATTATTGACATGTTGATCTCGATCCAGTCCGCCAGGGCACCAACTTTTTTCGCCGCCTGCTGCCCTAGTGGACTCAGGCTGTATTCGACATGTGGAGGGACGACCTTGAACGCCACCCGGTCGATCAGACCATCGCCTTCCAGCCATTGCAGCGTCTGCGCCAGCATGCGTTCGCTGACGCCGCCAACCTTTCGGCGCAGTTCACTGAACCGCAGCGTGCCCTCGCCGAGCGCGATCAGCATGAGCACGCCCCAGCGGCTGGTCACGTGCTTCAGAACATCGCGGGACGGGCAATCCGCCGCCATCAGGTCACCGCGGAGAAGCTTGTCCGACAGTGAGGCAGGCAATGGATGAGCGGAATTTTTCATACTTACGTTCCTGTATGTACTTACTTATGATTAGCAAGACGTCCATTTCGTGGTCTCGATGATTAACGGAGACCATCATGACCATTGCAATCACAGGCGCCAGCGGGCAGCTCGGCCGACTCGCTCTCGATGCGATCAGGGCACGTGCCGGGACGGAGACGGTCGTGGCGCTGGTGCGCGACCCCGCGAAGCTGAACGAGGCCGTCGAGGCACGGCTCTTCGACTACGACCGCGCAGCGACGCTCGGACCCGCGCTGGAGGGTGTCGACACGCTGGTCTTCATCTCCTCAAGCGAAGTCGGCAAGCGGATCGCACAGCACGGCAACGTCGTCGCCGCGGCCAAGGTCGCGGGGGTCGACCGCATCGTCTATACGAGCTTGCTGCACGCGGACATCTCGCCGCTGTCACTGGCGGGCGAGCATCTCGCCACGGAAGCCGCGCTGAAGGCGTCCGGCGTGCGCTTCACCATCCTGCGCAACGGGTGGTACACCGAAAACTACATGGCATCGGTCCCGGGCGCCCTCCAACATGGAGCCTTCTTCGGAAGTTCGGGAACAGCGCGGATCTCAGCCGCCGCGCGCGCCGATTACGCCGATGCGCTGGCGGTCGTCGCGACGACGGATGGTCATGACGGCAAGGTCTATGAGCTGGCCGGCGACGACGCTTTCACGCTCGCCGAGCTCGCACTCGAGCTGTCGCAAGCGACCGGCCGCGACATACCCTATCGCGATCTGCCCGAGGCCGATTATGCCGCCGCGCTGGTCGGGGCAGGACTGCCGGAAGGTTTTGCGAAGGCGTTGGCCGGGTGGGAGACGGGAGCCTCGAAAGGTGCGTTGTTCGAGGATAACCGCCAGCTTTCGGCGTTGACCGGGCGACCGACGACACCGCTGTCGGCGGTCGTCAACAAGACGTTGAAGTAGGCGATGAAGATTCGCTTCTGGTATATGGACGGAGCCTGTTCGCTGGCAGTTCGTATTTGCCTCGACGAGATCGGCGCCGAGTTCGAGGACTTCCGGACGCCGATGGGGGAGGGCGGCACAGGCTCGGAGGCGTTCAGCCTGATCAACCCCAAGCGCCGTGTCCCCGTGCTGGCGCTGGACGACGAGGTGATCACCGAGCTGCCGGCGATTCTGACGGCGGTGTCGCAGTTGTCGCCGCAACACGCGCTGATGGGCGTGTCCAACCTCGATATCATCCGGTCGTACGAATGGCTGGCATGGTTGACGGGGACGCTGCACGGCCATGGCTTCGGTTCCTTGTGGCGGCCACTGCGGTTTTCGGACGATCCTGAGGCCCATGCGTCGATCTCGCGCAAAGGCCGTGCGGTCGTCGAGGATTGTTTTGCGACGATCGATCAGCGTCTGCGCGGCGATCATGCCGTCGGGTCCGGCTTCTCGGCGGTCGACGCGCTGCTTTTTGTCTATTTCACTTGGGGAAAGATGATCGCCGCCGACATGCGGCAGTACCCAAACTATTGCCGGTTTGCTGACAAGATGATGACACGTCCTTCGTTGCTCGGCGCGATGAAGGTGGAAGGTATCGTGATTGAACACGCGCGCGCGTAGCCGGTGCAGTTGACGCTGCATCAGCGGTGTACGATGTGGCAACCTGCTCGCCGCCTTACCGTTTAACCGCGCGGAAGGAACTTGTTTTGCCCGTCAAGCTCGAAGGCTCGTGCCGCTGCGGCAAAGTCCGCTTCTCCGACGACAGCCACGCGCCCGTTCCATTCATGCTGTGTTACTGCTCGATTTGTCGAAAGACCGCAGGCGGGGGCGGTTACGCGATCAATCTTCATGCCGACAAGCAGACGCTGAAGGTCGAGGGCAGGACCGCCGTATTTCACGCAACGCTCGAAGACGAGCACGGCGAGTGCCGCGTCAGCACCATTGAGCGGCATTACTGCGTAGCATGCGCCACTCATCTCTGGGTATTCAGTTCCGAGTACCCCGAAGTCTTTCATCCGTTCGCGTCGGCCATCGACAGCGAACTGCCGACGGAACCGTCGCGCGTCCACTTGATGCTGTCGTCGAAGGCATCCTGGGTTGAGCCCAGGATTGATGCGGACGACCGGTGCTTCGACGAGTTTCCCGACGTCGCGTTAGACCTTTGGCATCGCGCGCACGGCCTTTGGAGCGATTAGAGCGTTTCCGCGTCGGAATGAATCGCGGGGGATTCCCATCTGACAGATGACGTGATTCATGCTGCGTGCCGGGAGGGAGGCCGGCGCGCATGGCTCAGTATCTATCCGAAGATCTTCGCATCCGGGTGATCCGGGC
>JBGSYU010000651.1:0-6944 GCA_041750715.1 Lacipirellula sp. | reverse complement strand
GCTCGACGGGCGCCCCGAGTGTTCCGCACCGCGGGCAGAAGGCCCGGCCGTCGAAATCGGGTTCCCGAACAAAAGCTTTGTTCATAAGCGTATGATATGGGGGCTGGGGGCTAGCGAAAAAATCCGCTTTCCGCTTTCCGCTTTTCCCCCCAGTCCCCAGTCCCCAACCCCCAGCCCCCAACCCCCAGCCCCCACGTCATGTCCCGCCCCGTCACCGTAAACATCCCCCACGTCCTCGGCAAGGACGAAGCCCGCCGCCGCATCGAAGCGGGCTTTGGCAACCTCCAGCAACATCTCACCGGCGGCATCGGCGGCCTCGTCGCGTTCCAACAGCGCTGGCAAGGCGACCAGCTCCAGTTCGAAGGCGGCGGCCTCGGGCAAAAGGTCACCGGCCGAATCGAAGTGCTGCCCGAGTCGGTCCAGATTCAACTCGACCTCCCCGCAATGCTCGCCCTGATCGCCGACCGCATCGCCGGCACGTTGAAGAAGGAAGGGCAGAAGCTGTTGGGGGCGAAGCACGGCAAACGCATCTTAACTGTCTGAAAGGATTATTCGCGTTGGATTTGCCTAGGCAATTTCTAGCAGCGAAAAATTTCCGTGAGTCGGTTTCAGGGGTGTTTCTCACGGAGGTTCGATATGGTGGCGCAGCGTTTGGCGTTGGTGGAGCGTTTGACGGAAATCGTCGATCCGCGGATTGAGCGTACGAAGCGGCATTTGTTGTCAGACGTCCTGCCGTTGGCCGTGCTGGCGGTAATCGCTGGGGCCGAACGTTGGGAAGACATCGAGGAGTTCGGCAAGCAGAAACAACAGTGGCTCCGGCAGTTTCTTCCTTTGCCGAACGGCATTCCGTCTCACGACACCATCAGCCGAGTGTTTCGAATGCTGAAACCGGCGGAGTTCGATGCAGCACTTCGCGACTGGATGGAATCGCTTCACGAAACGCTCGGTTTGAAGTTGATCGCTATCGACGGCAAGACAGTGGGTCGCTCGTACGACCGCGGCTCACTGAAAGCGGCCCTGCATTTGGTCTGTGCCTGGAGCGTGGCGAATCGTGTGGTGCTCGGTCGGCGGGCGACCGACGTCAAGTCGAACGAAATCACGGTCATCCCCGAGCTGCTGAAATTGTTGATTTAAAGGGAGCCATCATCACGATCGACGCCATGGGCTGCCGGAAACAGATCGCGCGACAAATCATCGACAGTGGCGGCGACTACGTGCTGGCGGTGAAAGAGAACCAACCCACGCTGCATGCCGCCATCGTCCAGCACTTCGCGCAGCTTCACGAAACCAACTTCGCCGATTGCGACGCACGCCATCTGACGACGCAAGACAAGGCTCACGGTCGCCAGGAGCAACGTTCCTATCACCTGGTTCCGTTGCCCGAAGCGGGGGCGCCTAATACCTTGGTCGCGGTTTCGAACCGTAAGAGTTTTCTGCGTACGACGTTACAACACGAGGATGAATACTCTGCGCACCGTTGGGCGGCCGCCTCATTCTCGTCATGGGCGTAACGATGGGCGAATGGACGCAGCCGGGATATGCGAATCCCTGCCAGCGTACAACAAGGCGATCTGCTCGACATTCATTCCCGCACCACTGCGCGCAACGCCTGAACTCCCCGGCGTAGCAGCCCCGCGACGGCGGCTGGCCAGCCGCTGGTTCTTGGGGAGCGACTGGATCGCCGCTGCAAGGTTTAGCGCAGCCTCGGCACGAACGCCCCGCAAGCTGGCCGTCGTCTGATGGGCCGCGCGCTGAAACCAAGCGATGGCGGCCGACGACTCCGCATTATCCGGGTAGCGCTCCTGCCCGCACGTCGCGTTTGGCGGCGCGATGGTCGCGCGCGACATTGGCAATGTTTCGCCGCTGGATCTGGTGGATCCAGGCAGAGAATTCTGGTTCGGCTTGGCCACGGAACTTAGGAATCGCCTCCAAAGCCTCGGCCATGGCTACCTTCAACCTTAGGCTACCTGCTGCCAATCGACGTCGACCGGTGTGATCCTATTGCCCAGCACGAACTGCGCCGCCGAAAGGTGGCCGAGGCCCGGCAACGGCGACGGCGACGAAAGAAGAACCTGAAGTTGCGGCAGCCGACGCTGCCGCTGGAATCCCTGGCGGGCGTTGCTAGCGGCAAGCTCGAAATGTCTCAATGTGGGTGAAACAATTCACCCACAACCCCCGCGGGGCGCCTGAATTCCAATCCGATGCCCAATTTCCGTAACACATTATTCGATGCCTACGACGAGTGAAGAAAGCTGCGTATACTCTGGCTTGCCGAAGGGATTTCTTGAAAGAGAAGTTTTGAGGCGACTGGTCGATTCAACGGGTCACGACGCCTGGGGACCGCGACCGACGCTGGCGAGCAAATCGTCGATCAACCGCGCCAACTCAGTTCCGTCGACGGTCTGGCTGCCATCGACGGGCTGCCGGCTTGCGCCAAGGTTGAACCCACGCACCTCGACGGCGGTCCGCACGCCTTCGGGAAAATTGGCGCCGTATACGATCTGATCGAACAACTCGGTGAGTCGCATTTGCAGCGTGCGCGCTTGGCCCCACTGGCCGGCAATCGTCAGATCGTAAAGTCGACGGGTGACCTCAGGCACGACGCCGCTTAAGGCGAACGTCCCTCCCTGACAGCCCATGGCCAGCATGGGGACCATGGCCGGCTCCCAACCGGTGAGAAAGGTAAAATCTGCGCGAATCGGTTCCACAACCGCCATCATGCGGAGCATGGAGGAGACGTCGCCAGAGGAGTCTTTGATGCCGATGATGCGTGGAAATTCCGCCAGCCGCTGGACGGTCGTCACGTCAATCGGGCTGGCGAACATGGGGATGTTGTACAGGGTGACGTCGACGGGCGTGTTAAGAGCGATTTCCCGGAAGTAGGCGTAGACGGCCCCGGGGCTCAATCGGTAGTAGAAAGGTGAAACGATCGCCACGGCGCGAACGCCATATTCTCGATAGGTTTCGCAGGCGCGAAGCGTTTCGCGCACGTTCGCCTCCGCGGCGCCGGCAAGGATCGGGACGCGGCCCCGCGTTTGGTCGCAGATGATTTGGATAATGCGTCGTCGCTCTTCGGGGGTGAATCGAGTGAATTCCCCCGTGGACCCGTTGGGATAGAGTCCGTGGACGCCGTGATCGACGAGCCAATCGACGTAGCGGCGCAGTTCGGCTTCGTTAATCTCGCCGGCGTCGTCTAGCGGCGTCATGTTCGGCGTAAAGACGCCCTTGAGGCTCGGCGCCGCGCTCGTCGATTCCATGTGAATTAAACCATGTGTTTTGCTGAACAAGGGCTCAGCGAGCTGCGCTTTTCGCGCTGCCATCGCTTCCGCCGCAGGTCACTGCCTCGTCTGTTGCCGGCTGGATATCGGCGTCGCCGGGGCCTGCGGTGATCTGATTCAGTGCTTCGCGCAGGCTCGACATGCCGCGGCGAACGAATACGATGTCGGCCCCATGAAATACCAGACCGGCGCCCATCTTCACAAGCTGACGCGCGTGGTCGATGGACGTCGACGTCGAGGCCCAATGTTTGCCGGCGGCTTTGGCGGCGTCGGCGACGAGATGTTGCGCGGCAACGATGGTCGGGTGATCGAATTGCCCCGGCCGTTCCAACAGCACGGAGAGGTCGGCGGGGCCCAGCATGAGCATGTCCACACCCTCGACGCGGATCAATTCGTCGCAGCGGGCGATGGAGCGCTCGTCCTCGACTTGGACAATGACAAACGTATTGGCGTTGGCCCGGCGCAAGTAGTCGGCCATGGGAAGCGCCATGTAATCGCCGTCGGCATTGGCGCCATCAAACCCGCGCTCACCAAGCGGCGCGAATTTGGACCATCGCACGACTTCCGCCGCCTCCTCTGGCGATTCGCAGCGGGGATACATGATGCCGTGGGCCCCTGCTTCTAGCAGTCGGGCCATGCGCATGAATTCGCCCTTGCCCGGTCTGGCTACGATATCAGTCGGCCCGCCGGTGCGGGCGGCTCGGATAAGCTCTTGGGCCTGAGCAACGCTGTGGGCGTGATGTTCCAGATCGAGCCAAATCGCATCGAAGCCTAACGATGCGGTCATTTCAAATACAGCCGGATCGGCCAGGTGCAGCGCCGTGCCGAAGGCTGTTTCGCCGCGCCGGAGTTTTTCGAGAACACTGCTTGGATTCATGGGTGTCTGGCCTAAGGCGTGAAGCGTCTTGGGAGGATGAGATTGAGAACGTCCCGAGGAAGGATACAAGACGTTGGAGTTCAAGTTGCGTCAACGCGCCGAGGCCGATCGCAGTTTAATCTGGATGCGGTGAACCGAGAAGTCGGTTACGTTGGGGCGGCGGATGACTCCAATCGGATGCCGAGCTTCTTTTCAAAGTTCACGATCGAACGCTCGACATGCTCGCGAGCGACCTTTTCCGAACGATCGGGGTCGCCCTGTTGGATCGCGCGAATAATTTGTTGATGCTGTCGCACCAAACGATCCGCTCCCACGGCCTTTTGAGCCAGGAAATCGGTATAGAAGCCGACAATTTGGATGTGCGCCGTTTCGTAGGCCCGTTGCAGGCGCGAATGCCCCGAGGCTTCGATGATCGCGTGATGGAATCGATAGTCATATTCGTCCACTCGAGAGTGTTCTTCGCCCGCGACGGCTTTCGCCATTTTGCTGCATAACTCATTCAGCCGGCGGGTAAGCTCTTTGGACGTTTTCAGCGTCGCCAGCCGGGTTGCCGGGGGTTCCAGCCAAAGCCGCATCGAGTAAATCTCGACGAGATCCTTGGGCTCGATCTCCGCGATGTAGCTCGAGCTGTTGGGAATGCTGCGAATCAGTCCTTCGCTTTCCAGGCGAATCATGCCCTCGCGGAGGGGAATTCGGCTGACGCCGAGTTTGCTGGCCAGGGTGCGCTCGACGATGCGCTGCCCAGCGTCGAGTTGACGCCGGTAGATCATCGACTTCAGCTTCTCGTACGTGTGATCGATCGGCATGAGAATATCTTGGCGGGTACTTCTCGTTCGCCATCGAGGCTGCCGATGGCTCTTGTTTATCGGGCGTATAGCTCGGGGAATCACTCGAATGGTTGACAGTGGGCTAACCCAATGGTATTCCATTTCCTGTGAGCGGACAATCGCCAACCGTCGCGAATCATTCCTTCGACGGGGCGGCGGGCTCGCCGACGCCGTACGTTCATGTGACTCAAGCGATTTTACTAGAAAATCTGAAACGTTTGTCCGACTACGCAGCGCGCCACGGCCTGAAGCTGCGGCCCCACGCCAAAACGCATAAGTCGCTTGACGTAGCTCGCTGGCAGCTCCAGTACGGCGCAGCGGGGTTGACCGTCGCCAAGCCGGCGGAAGCAGAGGTCTTTGCCGAGGTGTGCGACGATTTGTTGCTGGCCTATCCGGTAGTCGACGCCTCAAGAGCGTGCCGCGTCGCTAAGTTGGCAAAGCAATTGGATATGAAGGTCGCGGTCGATTCGGAGTGCGCCGTGATGGCCCTGTCGACCGCGGCCGTCGCAGCCGGGGCGACGATCGGCATCTTAGTGGACCTGGATGTGGGACTCCATCGCACGGGAGTCCAAAGTCCGCAGGCAGCGCTAGACTTGGCCCAGAAGGTCGAGCGTGCGCCGAACGTGACTCTGCGAGGTCTCTTTTGTTATCCGGGACAGATTTGGGAGGCGCCGGACGCCCAAGCCCCGGCCCTGCGCGCGGTCGCCGAACAACTCGAGGAAGCGCTTGATCTGTGGCGAAGCAGCGGCCTCAGCGCCGAGATTGTCTCGGGCGGATCGACCCCTACGGCATACCAGTCTCATTTGATTGAGCAACTTACGGAGATTCGCCCCGGAACCTATCCGTTCAATGACATGAATACCGTGTGCGGAGGCTATGCCAGCGTGGATAACTGTGCCGCGCGGATTATCGCCACAGTGGTTAGCGACGCCGTGACGGACCAAATCGTCGTCGACGCCGGCAGCAAGACGCTCGCTGCTGACCGCTGCGTCTCCGACTCGAACTCGGGGCACGGTTACCTTATCGAGTATCCCGAAGCACAAATCACCAAGCTGAGCGAAGAACATGGCCAGGTCGACGTAAGCCGTTGTACCGCTCGCCCGCGCATTGGCGAGCGAGTCACGATCATCCCTAACCACATCTGCCCATGCATCAATCTGCACGACCAAGTGTGGTTGGAATCGACGGAACACGATTATTATCCCCTGAAGATTGAAGCCCGAGGCAAGTCGACATGAGTTTGAAAGCCGTTTCTGCGACAAAACCGCTCACCGGCGTATTGCCGGTCGTGCAACTTCCGTATCACGATGACGAAACGGTTGACTTCGACACGCTCGGGCGCGAAATTGCGTGGCTCATCGAACGAGGCGCCAGTGGCGTCGCGATGGCGATGGTCACTGAAACACTGCGGCTGACGCACGAGGAGCGCAAAACCGTCGCCGCGGCGATTTGCCAAGCGGCGGATGGCCGGGGAGACTCCGTCATCAGCGTCGGCGCCGAAAGCACGTTCGCCGCCGTTGAACTCGCGAAACAGGCTGAGTCGGTGGGCGCCACGGCGGTCATGGCTATTGCGCCGATCTCCGTCCCGCCGTTGGCCGATGAATTGATTCGCTACTTCGAGCGGCTGGTGGCGGCCGTGTCTATCCCGCTCGTCGTCCAGGACGCTAGCGGATATGTAGGGCGATCGATCGGCATCGCCAACATGGCACGGCTGCTGGAGGAGTTTGGCCCCGAGCGCATCTTGTTCAAGCCGGAGGCATCGCCCTTAGGGCCGCAACTCAGCGCCCTCCGCGACGCCACCAAGGGGAAGGCCCGCGTGCTGGAAGGTTCCGGCGGCATCGCGCTGCTCGATAATTACCGACGAGGGATTGACGGCACCATGCCGGGATCCGATCTGATCGTCGGCATCGTGGCGATGTGGAAGGCACTCGTGCGGGGCGACGAGGCGGCGGCGTACCGCGT